>JANYKG010000059.1 GCA_025358205.1 Armatimonadota bacterium | reverse complement strand
GCTTGAGCAGATCGGTCGTCTGCTCTACACGCATCCACATGACATAGATTATCGCACCATCGCCGAGACCAGACCGGATGTCACCGCCGACAACTACGCGGGCCCGAAGGTGCGGTTCGAGGGATCGTCGACCGCCGCGCTGCTGACCAATATCTACTACGAGAACTCCCAGGAGATCCTATCACGCGTGGACAAGACCGGCATGGTCCATGAATCGGGGGAGAAGGCGGCTAACTACCCAGGCTTCGGCGGATGGGTACCGGGCAGCCAGCCGTTCTACAACGATTCGTACACGAGAATTCGCGCACTCACACTGCTGACTAACGCCGGATTCGATCTGCCGGTCGAGCGGGCGATCAACTACTTCGATCTCTGGATGATGTACTATCCGCGCTCATTCCCGCAGGTCCAGCTAGACGGCAAGCCGGTGCCGGGTCATGCATCCGTAATCGCCAATGCGCCGCATGTCTACTTCGACGTTATCCGGTGGGGGACGAAGTACAAGACGCACGATTTCGGCAACCCGGAGACCGATGGTCACGGAATGCTGATGCTTACCAGGTGGCGCGCGTGGGTCAAGACCGGACGCACAGAGCAGTGGGTGGACAAGCATTGGGAGGCAGTCAACGAAGCCGCTGAGTACATACCCTGGTGTCTGGAGAATCCTGAGCTGTCGTTCTCGGAGCACGGACTCCTCTATTCCGAGAGCGAGGGCGGCATGCTCATGGAGAGCCTTTACTGCAATATCCCGTGCTACTACGGACTGCTCGCCTACGCTGAAATGGCCGATGCATCGGGTCGGCATGACAAGGCGGCGCGGTGGCGAACCTATGCGGATCGCCTGATGAGCGCCATCTCTTCCTATTTTCCAGCGGATATCAAACCGTGGGGCGATGTGTGGGATCCGAACAAGTCGGCACGATGGTCGGGCGATCATTCGGTGCTGTCGCCCGTGCTGTTGGGGATGGACTACTGGGGCTATGACGCGATCAACCGAATGCCGAAGGAGTGGGTTGATCGGACACAACGCACCTACAAAATGCAGTTGACCAGGAACCAGCCGGAATGGTGTACTCCCGCCGGACTTGGATATGGGCAGAACTACATCACGCAGGGCGCGCTGCTGCTCGACCGGATGCAGGACGCCGACAATATGGTCGGTTGGCTCGCTCGTTTCTGCTTTGCCCCCAGACTCCCGCACCCCTACCGCGCGCCTGAGGGGATAACCATGGCAACGGACGGATCGGTCTGGCGGCGCTGGGGCGACCTTGGGAATCTCTATCAGTTGGCCGAGACGGTCTACACCACGCACATCATGATCGGCATTGACGATTTGCAGCCGGACCAGGTGAAGATCATGCCCAGATTGCCTCTTGGTTGGACAGGCGTGCAGGTGTCTGAGTGGCCGGTTCGGACGGTGTGCGGCGGGCAGTCGGCATTGGCCAAGCTCTCAATGAACCTGAAGCGCGACAAAGCCGGGCGGAGACTCGACCTGACATTATCGGCGGACAAGCCGGTAGACCACCTCCGCGTTCGGCTTGGGCCGTTCCCTGCGGAGTATACTATGATTCGGGCGTCGGTTGATGGGAAGAAGACCGATCTGCCGCTTGTGCAGATCGGCGATGCAAAGTGGGCATGGGTAGATATGAACGCCGGCGAGACGAGCCACGAAATCCACGCCGAGACGAGATAGTGAGGCTCAGTACGCCCTAAGTATGAGCAGGGCGGTCGGGATTGTCGCTAGGCTGACCAGCGTGGAGACGAAAATCACACCCGCCACGAACCGCCCGTTTGCGCCGAACTTCGATGCCACCACGCACGCCATCACCGCGGTCGGCATGCCGGATTCCATGGTTCCCACTTGCAGTGAGGTGCCGCTCAGTCCGGCTGTGCGGTAGGCTAAGAAGGTCAGGCACGGCAGCACCGCCAGCTTCAGCACAAGCGCCGTCACCGCCGGACGAGCATATCCGCGCAGTGAACTCGCGCTGAGCGAAAGCCCCAGGGAGATCATCACTAGCGGAATGGTGCCGCCCGCCAGGTACTCAAGCGAATGGTTGATGATGTGCGGCATGGCGAATGGCCGAAGGATAAGCGCGACCGGCACGGTGAGCAGCGGAGGTATCAGCGCCATGCGGACTATCGCCTTGGGTTCCGCCTTGTCGCCGCCGAAGTTCGCCGCGATGAACGTGCCCACCATGTAGAGGGGCAACGCCATCGCAAACGAGTCATAAAGCACGGTGGTGACCAACGCACCCGAAGTGCCGAACGCCGCCTGAGTAACCGGATAGCCCAGGAAACCGGTGTTTCCGAACGCCGCCGCCAGCATCATCCCACCCGTCGTCGGCCTGTCCAGCTTCATCGCCCGCGCCAGGAGATATGCGAGTATCAGCACGACGGCGGTCATGGCGAATCCTACAACCGGGACCTTCATCAGCGTCCACTTCAACGGCTGGTGATAATCGTGTATCGCCAGGAAGATGAACGCTGGTAGGGTGATGTACAGCGCAACGGTGTTGAGCAGATTCGCGTCCTCAGCCTTGAGCACGCGCAGCTTCTTCATCGCGTATCCGATGAAGAGCAGCAGGAATATCGAGAATACCGTGCTTACAACACCCATGGCCAGTTCCTTAGTTCGTACTCGTGCTCGAAAACACTCGTGACGAGTGATGAGTGATACGTGACCGGATTTCGGACAGCTACTCTCACTCTTACTTGAACGGAAGGGCGAAGCGTGCGCCGACAGCGTATGCTTCGCCCCAGGAATGTCACCGAATATCAGGAAGCATCTACTTCTTCGCGGCCTTGCTTGCCGGCTTGCTCGCGCCCTTTACCGCAGCCTTATGCGCAATCGCCGCCTCAACCAACCCCGCAAACAGCGGATGCGCTCGGTTCGGCCTTGACCGGAACTCCGGGTGGAACTGGGTTGCGATGAAGTACGGATGACTGGGAAGCTCAATGATCTCCACCAGCCGATTGTCCGGCGAGAGACCGCTGAACGTCATTCCCTTGCCGCCGATGATCTCGCGGTAGGCGTTGTTCACCTCATACCGATGCCGGTGCCGCTCATATACCAGTTCGCTGGCGTACTGTTTCCATGCGAGTGTGCCCTCGGTGATGCGGCACGGATACACGCCCAGCCTCATCGTCCCGCCCTTGGTCTTCACGCCCTGCTGATCCGGCATCAGGTGGATGACGGGATGCTCCGCGTCCGGGTCTATCTCCTCGGTCGTCGCACCGTCCAGCCCGCATACATGTCTGGAGTACTCGATCACCGCCATCTGCAGGCCGTAGCACAGACCCAGGAACGGCACGCCGTTTTCACGCGCGTACTTAATAGCCGATATCTTGCCCTCGGTGCCGCGTGAGCCGAACCCGCCGGCTACTATCACGGCATCGGTATCCTTCAACAGAGTCGCGGCATCCCCAGCCTCGATGTCTTCGGAATCCAGCCACTTCAGGTTGATTTTTGCGGTGTTGTGTATGCCGCCGTGCTTCACGGATTCGCCGATGCTGATGTATGCGTCGCCGTTCTGCACGTACTTACCGACCACCGTGACCGTCACCTCGTGCTTCGGGCACTTGTAGCTGTCCACTATGCGCTGCCACTCAGCGATGTTCGGCTTGCCGTCCGTCAGTCCCAAGCGCTTGACCACCTGCTCAGCGACGCCCCAGCTCTCGAACTTCAGCGGAATCTCATATATGCACTCGGTGTCCAGCGCCTCGATGACGGCTTCTTTGTCCACGTCGCAGAACAGCGAAATCTTGTCTTTCATCTCGTCGTTCAGCGGCAGCTTTGTTCGGCAGACCAGGATGTCCGGCTGAATGCCCAACTCGCGCATCTTCTGTACGCTGTGCTGGGTCGGCTTGGTCTTGATCTCGCCCCACGGCCCGACGAACGGGATGAGGGTTACATGCACGTATAGCACGTTGCCCGGTCCTACGTCCTTCTTAAACTGCCTGATCGCTTCCAGAAACGGCTGGCCTTCAATGTCGCCCACGGTGCCGCCGAGTTCCACAATCGCCACATCCGCGCCCGCTTCCATCGGCGCCCGCTTGATTCGCATCTTTATCTCGTCCGTGATGTGGGGGATCACCTGCACGGTCGCGCCCAGGTAGTCGCCGCGCCGCTCCTTCTCGATGACCGAGGCGTAGATGTTGCCCGTGGTCACGCTGGATTCGCGCGTAAGGTCTTCGTCAATGAAGCGCTCATAGTTGCCCAGGTCCAGGTCGGTCTCCGCGCCGTCGTTGGTCACGAAAACCTCGCCGTGCTGGAACGGGTTCATTGTCCCCGCGTCCACGTTCAGGTAAGGGTCAATCTTCTGCATCGTGACCTTGTAGCCCCGGTTCTTCAGCAGCCTGCCCAGCGACGATGCCGTCACGCCCTTACCGATGGAAGATACCACACCGCCCGTCACAAAAATGTACTTGATCATGTCCCTTGTCCCCCGTTAGCGTTCGAGATCTCCGTCTGCATTATACATGAAATGGATAATGCAGAGCCTCCTTAGCATTGTTCACGCTTCATGCGAACAATGCGGACTTACTGAACCATTTCACCGTGGCAGCATCCTTGTCCTTTGGCCCGGATTTATGCGTTTTCCGCAGAGTCCAGGTTGGCCGCCTCTGTTATCGAATGAGCAAATTTCCTTTGCCCAACTTTACCGCCGTCTTGATCAGATCGGCGACGAAATCCTTTGCGAATCGAGCAGCTTCCGGTACATTGTCCCCCAATGCAATCCGCGCTGTCAACGCCGATGAGAACACGCAGCCCGTGCCGTGAACCGGCGTGCCTTCCACGCGCACACCGGGCAGTTCTATGAACGTCTTGCCGTCGTACAGCAGGTCAACCGGGTCGCCCTCCAGGTGTCCGCCCTTCGCCAGGA
>JANYKG010000015.1 GCA_025358205.1 Armatimonadota bacterium | reverse complement strand
CAACAGCGGCTATTCGCGAGAGAGAAGCTGGAACAGATACACACATACCCATAATCGCCATGACAGCCCACGCGATGAATGGCGACAAGGATCGGTGCCTGGCAGCCGGTATGGATGACTATGTGGCAAAACCGGTAAAGTCCGACGCACTGCTCGCAGCGATCATGCGGTGTTTGCCGGATGCCATGCAGGATATTGATGACCATACGCTTGCAGATTATGACCATGCGGCATAGGGATCGAAGCATACCGGCAACGATACCATACACCACCCGAAAGAAAACAAGAGGAACTATCTAGTGCGAGCGCTGATCGTCGAGGATGATGCCATCTCCGCCAAGATTATGGAGCGCAATCTCAACCACTGGGGGTATGAGGCGCTTTGGGCAGGCAATGGCCGAGCCGCATGGGAATTGATACAGTCAGAACACCTGAGACTGGTTATCGCGGACTGGATGATGCCGGAAATGGATGGCTTGACGCTGTGCCGAACGATCAGGGCTGCTGAACTGGGATACTATGTGTATATTCTGCTTCTCACATCCAAAGACGGCAAGGAAGACCTGATCAGTGGATTGTCATCGGGCGCTGATGATTACCTCACAAAGCCCGTACACCCAGACGAGTTGCAGGTAAGGTTGAGATCTGCGAAGCGCGTATTGAATCTGGAAGACGAACTGACCGCAACAAGGACTGAACTCATTGGCCTCGCATCAACTGATGAGTTGTCCGGCCTTCTGAACCGCCGCACAGTGCTGGACAGACTCGTCATAGAGATGGAACGGTGTCCGCGTGAAAAGTCGCCGCTTTCAGTCATCATGCTGGACATAGATCATTTCAAGCAGGTTAATGACTGCTATGGACACTGTGCGGGGGACAAAGCGCTCACTCACGTGGCCGAAAGAATCAGAAAATCCTGCCGTCCATACGATCTGACCGGCCGATACGGGGGCGATGAGTTCCTAATCGTGGCGCCTGGCGCTGACCTTCCCAAGGCAATAACGCTTACTGAGCGAATTCGGCGAAAAGTAAGTGAGACACCTATCACCTTGCATAATAGCAAGATATGGATCACCTGTAGTCTGGGGGTAACCGACCTTAATCCGTCCGGCAATGACACCATCGAGAGCCTGATCGATCGGGCGGACAGCGCCGCCTACGAATCCAAGGCTGCGGGAAGAAACCGTGTGTCATCACGTAGCCACGCGCAATGCGATGCGCACCTGGACGAAGCATCTGAAAGCCACCGGGAACCTCTGCCTCTCGCTGCGTCGAACTCAGAATCCTCAAAGTAGCCACAGTCGTCCTCTCCATGTCACCTTTCTTGGATTCGGGCGCCAGTGGGTAAACCGCCACGGCAAATCAATTGCGGTAGCGTAGATCGGCAGTAGCATTACATAGAAAACGGGTATTGCGTCAGACCCCTAGCTTGGCCGTGTCGCACCAAACTAACAAGCTAGACACAATACCCGCGAGCGTTCCGGCAGCCTTCCAGGCTGAGGACGCAGATAGGCGGCTACAAGAATGCGTCGCTGTCACAACTCTCCTAGCGCCACCCTTTCTCAGGAAACAACAAAGCGCTTCCATTCCCTTTGCTGGCTGTCTCTAGGCTGCCTTTATGCTCAACACATCCAGTATGCCTAACACATCCCGTATGCTGAACGGCTTAACCAGACAGGCAAAGCAGCCGTTTACAATGGTCTCATCAATCGTTTCGGCCTGTCCGCACCCAGTGATCATAACGACCGGCAACGACGGACGCTGTCGGACTATGTTCTTGAGTGCGGTGAGACCGTCGCCCTTTGGCATACGGATGTCCAGAAACACAACATCAACTGGATTCGTCTTGACCCACTCCAATGCATCCACACCGTTGTCAACGCACTTCACAATGTGCCCGACTGACCCGAGCGCGTCATGCATCAGGTCACGAATCCCTGTTTCGTCATCTGCTACAAGTATTCTGATTGGTTTCATACCCTGGTTACCTCCATCTTTCTTATGTGTTGGCATTTCAGCCGGATTAGTATTTAGTTTTACTCGCGTTTGGCAATCGGAAGGACCACGCTGAAACATGCGCCCTTGTCCGGTGTGTTTCGCGCTTGCAGATCACCGCCGTGAGTTTGGATGATGCCGTAAGCAATAGACAGACCCAGGCCCGTACCCTTGCCCTCTGCTTTGGTTGTAAAGAAGGGTTCGAAAAGCATGTCCAGCACATTCGCTGGAATGCCAGGGCCGGTATCTGAGATGGTTATTTCGATTGAACTGTCTTTGTTTTCGCTTCGTACGGCCAGGGTGCCGCCGCTGCCATGATCCGCCATCGCCTGGCAGGCATTCATGATTATGTTTGTGAAGACTTGCTGCAACTGGCCTGGATGACCCGATACAGGATACAGCCATTCCTGCATATCCCGTACCACCTTGATGTTGTCCTGACACATTTGCGGTTCCAGCAGCGCTAATGTCTTATTTAGCACCAAGTTAACATCCAGTTCTCTGAACTCGGTATCCTTGTTCTGCCTGGAAAAGCTGAGGAGGTTGGAGACGATCTCTGATATCCTGATCGTATGCTCCTCTATGGCGCGGAGTTGACCCAGCCTATCGGGGTCTTTCTCATCCAGTATCAACATCTCAGTCCGCCCAAGAACCACCTGTAGTGGATTGTTGATCTCGTGAGCTACCCCGCCCGCCAATTGACCTATACTCGCCAGCTTCTCTGATTGCATCAGTTCAGCCTGTGCAAGGTGCAATTTCTCTATGGTGGAAGCCAGCTTGTCCACTTGGTCTCTAAGGCTGTCCAACAGCTTCACCTTCTGGATCACAAGTGAGGCTTGGTTGGCAAGAGTAGCTATCACGCTGAGATCATTTTCCGTAAAGCAAATGCCGCCCCTTAGCCTAGCAACGCTTATTACTCCGTGAATCTCCGCGCCCGATTGTATCGGGACAACTACTGACGAAACGACCTGGTCACCCCTGCTCGCGCGTCGGGCTAGCTCGCCGGTAAGCTCGTCGCTGTTTAATATCAGTGGCTTGCCATCCTTGGCGACCATGCCTGCAATAGATGCGCCTAACCGAACATCCGCGCTCTTCAGGATACTCTCCGACAAACCGCGTGACACCAGTATGCTCAGCGTGTCTTCGTTATCATTTCGGAGCATGATGGAGGCAGTGTCTGCGCCTATCAGATCTGCCGCCATGCCAATCACAAGATCTAGACCGGAACGGAGATCAGACATCTCAATCAACTGGTCGGACAGATCTTTTAGCTTCGATACCTCCCTATTCTTATTCTCAAGTTGTCTGCCATACTCCGCTAAATCGGCAACAAGCTTGCCGTTCTCTCGACGCAGGCTGCGCGCGCAGTCTCGGAAGTACGCACATATCAGCAGCGTCGCCAGTATTAGTCCCGTTCTCACCACACTCGTGCTCAGCGCCACATTCAGTTGCGGACTCACCAACCACTCGTCGTTACCCGCAGATGTGACAAAGACGCCTATTCCCAGTAAGGCAATTATCAGCACCGCCAGCCACCAGAGCTGTGATTCTCTGATTTCAATCATTCGCCGATTTTGCAACGTGATGGTAGATGTATCTATAGTTTCCATAACACCTCAAAAGAAAAAAGGGATGCTCATCCCAGGCGCACTAACGCCATGTGGGAGAACACCCCTCGTTCTCAAGACTTACCGCCAATCTTCGACGGTAGCTATTCTATTGCCAAACTTTCATTCCTGTATTGTCGGCTCTGGAATCATGCGGCTTTAGAGCAAACCGCCGTATTTTTTCCAGTTCCTAGTATCCTCGGTGAGAAAGACTGCTCGGTGAGTACAATTGCCTCCGCAAGCTCGACCATGCGTTTGCTCTGACGCTGGCTTTCCTGCTGCAGGAACTGGTGCGCCTCCGACTCGCCCAACTGCCTGGCTCGCATGATTATGCTCTTCGCGTGCTCCACCAGCTTTCTGGACCTCAGGTCTTCAGTCAACGCCTCCACTTTGCCCATCAGCATCTTGGCATCATGGTAGCGCCAGATCGCCAGGTCAATGGCAGGCAGCAAATCTGAGAGCCGACATGGCTTCACAACATACGCGAATGCGCCAGCTTTGCCGGCAGTCTCAATCAGTTCCTGGTCACAATGCGCGGTACACATCACTATGGGTACCGGTCTGGACTGCATGATCAGCTTGGCAGCCTCCAGCCCATCCATGCCCGGCATCCTGACATCCATGATAATTACATCAACGTCCAAGTTCCGGTTCAGCCAAACGGCTTCCTCACCGGTCTTTGCAGTGCCGACCACGGTATGGCCCGCGGACTGAAGCAACTGCACTACGCTCGATAGCACTTGCGGTTCGTCATCTACTACTAAAATGCGGTGTCCTGTCATCTTGATTGCCTCCTGGTATCGCTCGTTTGCCTCGGGCGTTCACGCCGCGAGACTGATTGTGGCTTCGTCTTGCCACTTTGGAAGTACTACTGTAAAGGTGCTGCCCAAGCCTAGCTGGCTCTGTACCTTTATCTCACCACCCATATGGGAAACCTGTGCCATACAACACGATAAACCTAATCCAGTGCCTGTGCTTCCGTTCCTGCGCTTTGAGAAGAACGGGCTGAATATTCTTTCCAGGTCATCTGGAGCAATGCCGCTACCTTCGTCCGTAACATTTATCTCGATATGATCGGCGCTCACTGACACTCGTGTTCGGATGACGCCGCGCTCCGATGACTGCAGTGCATTCAGTATCAGATTCACCAACACCTCGGTCAACTGCGCTTCGTTAGCCATGATTCTAGGCAGATCGTCCGGCACATCGTTCACCAGACTGATTCTCTTAGCCTGCGGATGCGCGGAGCATAGAACTATCGCACTGTCCACGATCGCGCTTACATCAACCGGCCCGACCACTGAGGCAGGATTCTTTGCCAGCGACATCAGCCGCTGGATAATCTCCGCACCTTTGTCCACCTGCCCAAGGGCGCCGGAAATCATCTCTGCAAGGTCGGTAATCGGCTGTTCTGACGCGGACCTCATTTGCAGTAATTCCAGAGTCGCTGAGATCCCCATCAGGACGTTGCCGAAGTTATGCGCTACGCCGGCTGCCAGTTCGCTGCACGCCACCAACCGACTGGCTTCGTACAGGTACATTCCCGCCCGACGATTCTCCACTACTTGCTGAAAACGCAACACTCGCGATAGAGGGTTGCCGATATCGTCAACCGCCGTAGTCCCAAAGATAAGATAATCCGGGAGTTCCGACTGATTCTTAATTGTAGGCATATGGCTGGTACACGGCATATAGTCTGCAGTGCAGCCAGTACACGGCAGGTCATTGCCCTTCAGCACACTGTGGCAAGACTGGCCGATCAACTGTTCCGGCGCGACGTCCAGCAGCACGCACAGCGAGGAATTCGCCGCCGCTATCGTATGCTCTAGCGATACCAGCATGATCCCCTCTTCGATGCTATCGAAGACCATTTGCCACTGCCAATCGCCATGAATGCCGTCTGCGTCTATCCCTCTCGCCAATGTATCATAAGCCACCAGCGCATACTGCACACCCTTGCCGGAAACCCGCATCGGGAGCATCTGCACGCGCAGATTTCGGCTGGCTCCGTCTACCATCTTAATGGCTATGTTCCCATGCCAGCCGCCCTGGACCGTGGCCTCCATCATCTGATCTACCATCGTTCTCGGCGCCCCACCGCAGACCATCAGATCACCGAGATGCATACCGAGCACATTGGCGCCGGGTCTGCCCGCTAACCATACCATCATATCGCCGGCGGATACGATCCGAAATGCGTCATCAGTTATGGCAATGCATGCGCAGGACTCCCTGTACTCGTATGGCGCGAATTGGCTGGAAGAAGCGATAGCATGTTCCTCACGAGCGCCGCACTCTGCTATTGTTGAATCCTTGTTTACAATCATTGTCCACCACTTTCGGAGGCGCTTTTTGAGTACGTATCACCGCTCCTGTCGAGAGGCCTGTCAATAGCGATTATCGGAGGCTGTTTCGGTGTTCTCTAGGGTGTAAATCTAAGGAAACCGCAGGAATCTACCAACAATGAGTAGAAACCGCAAGAAACAAACATTGCAGTGGGGTTGTAGTATGGCCAAGAAAATCATTAGCCTGGCAGAGTTAGCCACGTACCTGGATATGTCTCAGGCTTCCGTATACCACTTGGTAGCCGAGGGAAAGATACCCGGCATCAAGATTGGTAAACAATGGCGTTTCTCCACTGAGAGTATAGACAAGTGGCTCGATGGATCCAGCAGTGGACAAGCGAACGTATTGGTTGTGGAGGATGACCCGGTTATCCGCAATCTGGTGGTAAAGATCCTCAGCGAGGCCGGACACCGAGTTGCCGGAACAGACACCGTTGCCGACTCGCTGCGGCTCCTGGATGAGATAGATTTCGACCTCGTGCTGCTCGACCTCTTGCTGCCTGACGGGTCCGGACTGGATATAGTCACCGCAGCCACGCAGTTCGCGTCTCCGCCCGACATCGTCGTGGTCACGGGACACCCGGACCATGAACTGATAGACCAAATCCGGGCGCTGCTACCCTACGTCACGGTACTGAACAAGCCGATCAGACTGGAAGCGCTACTGCAACTGGCATCCAAACATGCCCGTCAGCCGCAGTTTGCCAATCGTTAGTTATGCCCGATTCCTGATATCAAAAATCAGTGTGAATCGTGGATTGAGATACAACGCCGGTTACCTTCCTCCAAGACTGATACCGCACGCCTGGCGGAAATCGCCTGCGCTCGCCGAATAACCCCACCACACTTCGATGTACCGAATCGCGTTCTCCGTGTGTGATCGCGTTTCCAGCGTTTCGGGAAACTCCACTCCGGTCGTCGCTGCCCTAAGGATAACGCAACGATAGCCGAGACCCGCCATCGCTTTGATCGCACACGGCGAATCGAGTATGCAGAGATTAGTCGAGAACCCGGTGTAGAGCAGCGTGTCAATCCCACGACTCCTGAGCCAGCCGTCGAACTGCTCCGTGGTCACTACAAGGATGTCGCCGTCTACCGGTTTCACAGGCTCGGCTATGTCAACGTTCCGCCACTCGCTCCATCCCATGTAATCCTCGCCGTGGACTCGGTTCGCCCGCCGGACGAAGTGGTCCGAGATAGGCTCCCGGCACGCCTGGGGAGAATGAGCCGGGGGTATAGGCGGCTGCAGATGCTGGTATTTTGCACCGATTTCCGCGCCCTGAACGTGAACGACAGGCATCCCCACCCCGCGAGCCGCCACCATAGACGGTGCGATCTCCTCAGTCACAGCCCGCCACATGTACTCGTGGTTCTGAGGCGATCCCTCAAACACCCAGTACTCCTCCGGCACGGGTATGCCTCCAGGACAGCCGATGTTCCAGCAGTGTAGTTCGACGAACGCGGTTTTGGCGGTGTCGAGAACCCAGTCCTCCTCAACAAGTCCCTGGGGGTTGGACGTAGGAACCGCTCGATAGAACCTCACGGGCAATGTAATCTGCATCCAGCACCCTCCTCAGCGCCGATTCCCATCGGCCACCTGCCGCACGATATCCGCCGCAAGCTCGCAGTGCTCCGGCTGGTATTTCTCGCAGAAAGTGGACCAGCGGATCATGTTCTCCAGGAAGTCCCTGGCGTTCGGGCAGTTGTCCGCGCCATAGCTGTACTCCCTGGATGCGGGCGGCATCGAGTAAGGATAGACCTTATTGCGAGCATTTTCCTCCAGGAAAGTGCAGGCGGCGGGCAGCAGGTAGTATCTGCCCGTGCCCGCGCCGGTAATGCCTGCCTCGGAAAGCTGTCGGGCAAACTCACCACTTCCACATGTGAACGCCTCGGAATCAAGGGTAATACAGACCATCCAGCACGAGTATACGTCCTGCCAGTCCGGTATCGGCAGCGGGCTGACCCCTGGAATTTCCGCAATCAGGCTTGATAGCAGGCGGACCATCTTGTCCCTGTGCGCGACCTGCTCGCGTATGATCTCGAGCTGCGCAAGGCAGATCGCAGCGGTACACTGAGGCATTCGATACGCGTATCCCGGGACCACATGCTTGCGGCCGAACCCCGGCGCCATCTCCCCTCCGCGGCTCTGCCCAACGAAACGCAGGCGCTCGGCAAGCTCGCCGTCGTTGGTGACCACGCATCCACCCACGTCGGAGCCAAGCGTTTTCTCGGCATCGAACGAGAATCCCGCGGCTTTGCCGAACGTCCCGGCGTAGCGCCCCTTGTACTCGCTGAAAATAGCCTGGCACGCGTCTTCGTAGACGATGAGACCGTGCTTTTCCGCCAGCGCGTTGATCGGGTCCATATCGGGTATCAAACCGGTCATGTGAACGACTAGCACGGCGCGGGTGCGATCGGTGATGCAGGCTTCGATGGTTCTAGCGCTGATGTTGATTGTGCCGGGTTCCGTGTCGGCGAAGACGGGGATGTAGTTCTCCCTGACCAAACCCTGGATGGTGCCGTAGTCGGTCACCGAACTGACGATGATCTCGCTTCCCGGCTCGAAGCCAAACGCGGCGGCGAGCATGGCAAGCGCAGGCGTACATCCGGGAGTGGCGACGCAGTGCTTGACCCCCAACTCCCTCGCGAACGCCTGCTCGAAGCGGCCCATCATGTCGAAGGTGAGTCCGCTGGCGATTATCTCTGTCAGATAACGCACCGCACTGGGGCCGATGGTGCGCGGAAAGGGGTCCGGGAGCGCGCCCACTAACCCAGCGTGTGCGGCGGCCCCGTATTTGGCTCTCTCAACCGGCTTCATGGATATTCTCCTTGTGTCGCAGTATGAAGTCCACAACCTCGTTTGGTTCGGCAAGCCATATATCGTCTCCCCCAACCCGCCGCACCGTTTCAAACCTCATCGCGAGTTCCTCCACCGTGCAGTCCTTGTGCGGGTGGATAGGTTTGCCGGGCATCGGGCAGTGGCAGTAGTCAATGATCCAACCTCCGCAGTCAATGGCCTGGTGGATGCGCTTGTACGGGTCAAAGGCGGAGTAGAAAGGAGCCGGATACTGAGTGTGCAGAGGACAACGATTCAGTCTGAGCACGTCGGTTTCGATGGTATTCACGTCGTCATAAATCGTCATGATAGACGTGTACCCAGATTCCCTCGCAACGGCGTGCGACGCCGGATACGAGTTGTTGTTGCCCGGCACACAGAACATCGTGACCGGCATTTCGAGCGCATCCTCAATCACCTTGCGGCTTTGTACCACCTCATAGTGCGCATTCTCGCGCGAGATTCCAACGTGAGTCATACTGTGGCACGATACCCCCCACCCCTCCGCGGTCAGCATGTGAATCTGCTCCCTGGATAGTATCATCATGCCGTCATAGCTGCTCCCCGGGCAGTTGCGCGGGACCCCGATCTGGCTTGCGACGAGCGCGACGTGCCCTGGTATGCCGTACTCCCGATGCACAGCCAGCGCGTGATCCAGGAGCTTCTCGCATCCCTCGTCGTAGGTTATCGAGTACACCCACCGCTTACCGCCCTTCCAGATCATTTTGACTCCCCCGATCCCTTCAACACTTTGACCCGCCCGTCATCCAGATCAACTATCAACTCGGCCTTTCCATCACCGTCAACGTCCGCCATGACAGCTTCCCTGACACCGGCATCGAAGGTCTTTTTCCACAACACGAAGCCCCGACCATTCTTCTCATCAAGGGCGAGCAGATCACCGTTCGGAAGCCCTACCAGGAAGTTGTCACGACCGTCGCCATCAACGTCACCGCTCGAAATGTTGAACGCGGTTGCGGCTCTTGTGCCGAGGTAGAGCTTCCAGCGAGTCTGGCAGGTATTGACATCTGAGCAGTAGAACGTCCCGTCTACGTTGGCGGTACCGACGTCCCAATCGCCGGTTCCACGAATCTTCGCGACGGCGGCCCCGCACCACTGGAACTCATAAGCGCTCGCGAAGGCGCACCTGCCAACGCGGTTTCCGGAGGCATCCAGCGTCTCCAGCGCATCAAGCCCACCGGACATGATGATCCGCAGAGCGCCGTCCGGCCCGAACGGTCCGATTATCGGAACAGCATATTTCGCGCCATCGGCACGCCCGGGGACTTCGGCGCCCCAGCCAACCGCTACCGTGCGGGCGTTTCCCCGCGAGTCATAGATCGAATCCCGGCCGTGGTTGTCCACAACCAGTTCCTCGTTGCCGTCGCCATTGAGGTCCGCCGTAGCGGCTATGCGCGGATACGGGCCGTTCTGCTTGTCGTACCAAATCTGCTTTCCCGTTGCGTCGTACATCGCGCAGGCAATGGCATGCACACCAGGACGAAGGCCCACAAAGAGCTTCATCTCCTTCCTCCCGAACGGCAGCAACCCTTCGGCGCTGCGTGAGACCGGAACCCGGCTGACCGGCACGGGCGTCTTGAAGCTGCAGATTGGCTTGGCGGTCGTGCCTGAGCTGGGCCGATAGACGGCGACTTCGTCCGGGCCTGGGCCAACCGTGCATACGAGCCGCTCTCCCTTTGCACCGATCCAGACAGATGGCATGGCCCCAGGGACTTTCCAAGAGCCGATGAAATTTCCGGAATGATGCAGGTCGGGTATCCCTCCGACGACCGTGCCGTTGGAAAGCGACAGGATCAGCTCGCGCTTACCATCAGACTGCGCGACCAGCGGTCCCGACGCCGATGGGGGTGTAGTCTTAGGCGGGTTCCCGATGGCGAGATCAAGGCTCCCGATCCTGCCTGTACCCTCGGAGGAAAGCACGGCACGAGATATCGCGCTCATCTCAATCGGGTCAAGCGCAGACTTTCCATCCACTATCCGCCATATGTACTCCCGCCCGTTCCTGCCGACGAGAAGCCCCTTCGAGCCGTTCGATTGCGTCAGGTAAGGAATCGTGGTCACATTCGCGCGGTAGATGGTATCCAGCGGCGGCTTCGTGCTCACGTTCGCTGATATGATTCCGTCAACCGCGGTGATGTCTTTCATGGTTCGGACATCCACAGCCTGCAACCCGGTGGGAGCGGACACCGCCCCGGTCTTTTCAGAACTGGTTACAATCTCCGGTCGGTCGTCTCCATTAAGGTCGCAACACGCCCAGAAATAGCGATCCGGCAGATCGGCGAGGCGCGCGCCGTAGCTCTTCATAGTATCGAACACGAGCGTGTGCCAGCGTCCATCGCCGGTCTCATTGAATAGCCCCAAAACCAACTCTTTCTGTCCGTCGCCGTTCACATCAGCGACGGAGGTGGTGTTGGGCCGCAATCTGATGTTCTCCACGGGGTAGTCGCGACTGACAAATCGCGACCATGCCACACTCAAACTCTTACCGGCGTTGTTGCGGAGTACGGAGATATACTCCTCCACCTGGCACGACACGACGACGATATCACGGTAGCCGTCACCGTCAACGTCGGCAGCGCAAATGAGACCATAGGGCCTCCCCGCATTTTCCTCGCCCGGGATATCGTACTTCAGATCGAACTTCACCGCACCGGTGCGAATGTCAATCACTCCCGCATAGCCCGGCTTACCGATGAGCACAATCTCCCGCGCGCCGTCGTTGTCCATATCCGCGAGCACGAAATACGGCCCGTAGCCCATCCAGTATCTCCCGGTATAGTCTTGCCGCCACAACCGCTTGGGCGTTGAGGTGATATCGAAGCAGAAACCCAGCATCGAGTTTTGCGGAAATACGACCAGCAGCGTGCGACCCTGCTCCTTGACAACCTGGTATCCGCCGAGGAACGCACCCGCTGGCGACATCCAGCTCCAAAGCTTCTTGCCGGTGGTCACATCCACCAGACACAAGCCGCCGGGACCGACCGTCACCAGCGCGACCGTCTTCCCATTGTCTCGTTCGATGACGTCCACAACCCCGCCGACACCCATTGTGGGGCGCTCCCAGATTTTGGTTCCGTTCGGACGCACCAACCGCAATCCATTGCGAATTTGCGCGAAGTATGCCGGTTTGCCACCGACTCGGACGGGCTTGAGAAACGAGTAGGTATCCGGCGCAAATCCATACGACCAGACTTCGCGCGGGGTGTGTTTCATATCGCCCGCGATATCCGCTCGCGCCGTGTTACAGGAATCCTTGCGGCCAAGCAACCATAGACCGCGCGTGGAACCCGCCGCCTGCGCCGCTGTGGCGAACAGCAGGACCGTAAGCGCCAGCCCTGCGCCGATTCTGACTAGTTTGCCCAATCGTTTCCCTTTCCTGGATCATCCATATTTGTCGAAAGAACGTCCGAAAACAGGAGCGACCCGCGTGTAACATACTGTTATTCCGGCCATTTCCTGATATGGATTTCAGGAACCATATCTTAGCACAAAACACCTGGTCGTTACGATTCATTCTATTGTCTATCAATGGCGTTGGCGGAGACATAGGCTGCGTTCTGTGGGTAGGGAATTGACGCCAAACGCGCATAGGTATGATCACAGGATCCCGCACAACTAGTGAATCCACTAAAAATCCAAACATCATGGAGGAATTTATATTTGGTGTGAAGAACTAGTTTGTAATCGGGCATTACTGTACTACTGACCGATTTGGAGTCACGGCATAGCAGACGATGTGGCATTTACGCATCTAGTCTGCGCTGTAAAAGCAGAAGGGTTTCCGCACTGTTGAAAAGGAGTTCATATGTGCGCACAGATCCGGTTAGGCAATGATCCATTGCAGCACGATATGCATTGCCGGTTTCAGATTACACGACCCGGTGGATGTAATGCCTTACCTACCCGCACACCTCCTTTCACACTTTCGCTGAAACCCACTCTACGCCTTGCACCAATGAACCATCGTGTTTGCTGAAAAGTTCAGGTATTCGGGTATAACCTTTCTATAACCTGTTTACCTATGCAGCGAAAGGATGTCTGACCAATGGGTAGAGATGTACACGGCAGTAAAGGCTCAACGCACAAAACCGTTCGTAGACAAGCTGCACAGCCCGACGACAAGTGCGGCGCCCAAACCATTTCTCCCGAAGTTGGCATTAGCGCGTCTGCCGTGGAACTGGAGTCGCTGCAACAGGAGAAAGCCCTTTTAGACAAATTGTTCAATGCAACAACGGACACCTTGTTCTTATTTGATCCAATTACAGGCAAACCTCTCAGATGGAACAAACACTTTGCGGAAGTGAGCGGCTATTCTGACGATGAGATCGCGCGGATGAAGGCGCCTGAGGATTTCTACTCCGAGGCTGACATCGCGAAAGCCAAGAGCGTTATGTCCACCGCATTAGCTGAAGGCAGTAGCAAGGTGGAAATTTCTCTTATCACCAAACAAGGTGCGCTCATTCCATTTGAGTACAATGCAACGGCAATTGAGTCCGCAGACGGCAAATCACTTCTCTTGTCCATAGGCAGGGATCTTACCGAGCGCAAAAGGACTGAAGCGGCGCTACAGGAAAGCGAAAAACGACTCAGTGAATCGCAGGAAATGGCTCAACTGGGTTATTGGTCCTGGGATGTAAAGACAGGTAACGTTGAATGGTCGAAAGAGGTGTACAGTATTTTCCGTCTGGAACCAAGTGAATTCACACCTCAGATTGACTCAATCCTGGCGCTATCGCCGTGGCCCGAAGATCACGAGCGCGACAAAGAATTGATCCAGCGGGCGATGGACACTCACGAAAAGGGCGAGTATGAACAAGAGTTTCTTCGCCAGACAATAGCATCGGATATTACCACTCAACTTTCCAAGGCAAGTATGATGCTGCCAACAATCTCATTTCCATCGTCGGGACAGTGCAGGACATCACGGAACACAAGCGGGCGGAAGAGTCGCTGCGGGAGAGCGAAGAAAAATTCAGAAACCTTTTTGAAAACTCGCCACTTGGCAAGTCCATGACCGGTCTTGATGGACATCTGCATGTGAACAAGGCGCTATCGGATATGCTGGGGTATTCTGAAGAGGAATTGAACGAGAAAACATGGATGGATATCACCCATCCTGATGACATTGCCCAAACCGCCGCTATGATACAGTCGCTCAAGAGCGAGGAAACCGATCAAGTTCGTTTCGAGAAAAGGCACATCCGCAGTGACGGCGCTATCGTATGGGCCGATATCCAGAGCTTCCTCCAGCGGAATACGCTGGGCGAGCCTCAGTATCTGATATCATCCGCTGTAGATATCACAGAGCGAAAACAGGCAGAGGATTCACTACGCGAGAGCGAAGTGCATCTATGTCGAGCCGAGCTTCTGGGTGAATTCGGCAACTGGAAAATTGACCTTGACACCAGAATGGTTGCCTCATCTGAAGGCGCAGAATCAATATACGGGGCATGGGGTGGTGGACTTACATTCGATGTCATCCACCAAGCCCCTCTACTCGAATACCAGTCAATGCTTAAGGATGCCTGGCATGGACTGATTGCCGAAAACAAACCGTACAACGTTGAGTTCAAGATCAAGCGAGATATTGACGAAACAATTGCTGATATTCACGCTATTGCACGTTACGACGAGCGCTCCAACATGGTATTTGGGGTTGTTCAGGATGTTACCGAACGCAAACGAGTTGAGGCATCACTCAAAAGGAGCCAGGCTCTCCTCAGCGCCGCAGAGGAAATCTCGAAGGTCGGCGGATGGGAACTGGATTGCTTGACAGGCCAAGGCGAATGGACAGAGGAGGTCTATAGAATATATGGTATCGAAGAGACTGACTTGATGAGCATCCAGGATGCGACGGCATTCTATGATAAGGAGTGCATTCCGATTCTGCAGGAAGCATTTCGGAATGCACTGGAGAAAGGCGAACCCTATGATCTGGAGCTGAAGTTCATCAATGCCAGAGGCGAGCATCTATGGGTCAGAACCATCGGCAGACCCGTGGTGATTGACGGCCAGGTCACAAAAATCTACGGCAACATAGTAGATATTACAGAGCGCAGGCAGACGGAAGAGGCGCTGCGAGAGAGCGAACAGTCTCTGCTTGAGGCGCAGAAACTCACTCACATTGGCAGTTGGACATATGATCCAGTAACACAGCAACCCCGCTGGTCGGATGAAATGTTCCGCATCTGGGGCTTGGACCCAGAACTCGGCGCTCCGACTTACGCGTATCACATGAAGCTGATTCACCCGGATGACTTTCAGCGGTTCGACAATACGGTACGGGAAGCGGTTCAACACGGAATTCCGTATCGTTTGGAGTTGCGCATCTGCCGTCCCGATGGCGACATACGAACGATTATCACCATCTGTGAACCGCAGTGCGATTCCGATGGTAGAGTAGTGAGCCTGAGAGGCACCTGCCAGGACATCACTGAGCATAAACAGTCTGAAGAGGCTCTGTGCACGGCGAATGACTATCTTCAAGCACTCGTCCACTCATCTGCGCTGGCGGTCATCGCGCTGGACCTTGACGGCAAGATCACCATGTGGAACCCGGCTGCCGAGCGGATTTTTGGCTGGACAGAGGAAGAAATCATGGGCCAGCCTATTCCGAGCATTCCTGATGACCTTCGGGATCAGTACGTAACGAATATCGCTAAAGTCCTGCAAGGCGAGACTCTGAGAGATGTAGAACTTCGCCGCAAGACAAAGACGGGTGATACGGTATTTGTAAGCGCATCACTAGCTCCATTGCGAGGCCCGACCAATGAAGTGATAGGCGTGATAAGTATGACTGGCGACGTGACTGAGCGTAAAAAACTGGAGTACAGACTCAGGCAAGCGCAAAAACTCGAGGTTGTCGGGAGGCTTTCCGCCGGATTGGCGCACGAGTTCAAGAACATGCTGATGGGCATATCCGGCTATGCAGAGGTGCTTCAGCTCAAATTCAAGCCGGACGATCCAAATTTCGTGACGATTGACGATCTGCTTGCATGCGTAGATAATGCATCCAAACTCACCAATCAGATTCAGCGCTTCGGCAAGCCTCAAGCGATAGATCCATCTCCAATAAAGATCAACCAGATTCTAAAGGAGTTGGAACACATGCTTAGTAGATTGCTTGGCGAGAATATTCAATTATCAGTGAATCTGGTATCGGATGACTGCGTTATCAACGCAGACCGCAGCCAGATCGAGCAGGCGTTGGTAAACTTGGCCATTAACGCACGGGATGCAATGCCGACGGGCGGTACGTTCACCATTCGCACCCGACACCGGACGATCCGCGAACACGATATCAGAGGGCGTAACCTGGTTCCGGGGGAATATCTGAAGATATGGATTTCGGATACCGGCGTAGGGATGGACGAAGAGACCAGGGATCAGGTATTTGAGCCGTTCTTCACCACCAAGAGCAAAGGCAACCGCACAGGTATGGGGCTATCGGTAGTCTATAGCACAATCAAGCAACACAAGGGTCATATCGAAGTATCGAGCAGACCTGGCGCAGGCGCCGTCTTCCGCATACTGCTCCCATGCATTCAGGTTGAGGCAGACAACCTTGAGATTCCGATTAGTCCACCGCCGAGGCATGGCGCCGGCTCCATTCTTCTGGTCGAAGATGAGGAGTCAGTTCGAACGCCGTGCAAAATGATGCTGGAGGGATTCGGCTACAGTGTGATCTGCGCTACCAACGGTGAAGAAGCCGTGGAAATGTACAGGCGTCGCACTGAAGGCTTTGATCTGGTGGTAATGGACCTCATCATGCCAAAATTGAGCGGCAAACAGGCTTGGCAGGCGATGCGGAAGGTTCACTCCAATGTTAAGGTATTATTCATGAGTGGCCACCTGTCTGACTCGATTCATAAAGACCTGGCGCCTCCACCCGGAACCCCATTGCTGACAAAACCGTTTCCGCTGAGGAGACTTGTAGAAACTGTGAATGAACTGCTCGGCTACGGATCAGGGTCAGAACCTGCCGAGGAATAGCTACTCCTGGACAATAGTGGGAAGCCGATCAAGGGCGACCGCCCTTTTCACATCAGCGCATGCTTGTGGTAGAACCAGGTCTTCACTATCTGGACGAGGGCCAGGTAGGTGATCGTGAGCAAGGTAATCGCCCCGAGAAGCAGTGGCGGTAGCGGCTCGAAGCCGATGACGTAACCAATACCGGTGTACGTCAGAGCAATAGATACCGCCACAATCGCCAGCACCGCGCCTGTCAACTGCTTACCCGGCCTGCTCTTTAGAGGATTGCCCGCAGTGCGGATAACGAATACCACTAGCGTCTGCGTCGCGAGGCTCTCTACAAACCAGCCGCTGTGGAACAACCGCTCATTGGCGTGGAACGCAAATATCAGTATGGCAAACGTGAGAAAATCGTAGATCGAGCTGATCGGGCCTATGATTAACATGAACTGGCGAATGAAGTCAATGCGCCATCTCTTTGGCCGGTGAAGCAGATTCTTGTCTACGTTGTCGCTCGGAATGCTAACCTGCGAGACGTCGTAAAGGAAGTTGTTCAGCAGTATTTGGATCGGCAGCATAGGCAGAAACGGCAGGAATAGTGACGCCGCCGCCATGCTGAACATGTTGCCGAAGTTCGAACTTGTGCCCATGGTGATGTACTTCATGATGTTGGCAAAACTGCGACGCCCCTCGATCACACCGTCATGCAGTACGCTGAGGCTCCGCTCCATCAGGATGATGTTTGCAGCATCCTTCGCCACATCCACCGCGTTGACAACGGAGATGCCGATGTCCGCCGTGTGCATGGACGGAGCATCGTTTATGCCGTCGCCGAGGAAGCCGACAACCTTCCCTCGGGCATGCAGCGCTGTAATCACTCGGTTCTTCTGCTCAGGCGACATCCTGGCAAAAATGGCTCCGTGCTCGGCTTGATAGGCAAGAGCGGCATCATCTATCACATCCATCTGCGATCCCACAATGATTTTGTCCGCAGGAATGCCTACGTCCCGAGCGACTTTGCGCGTTACGAACTCGTTATCGCCAGTCATGATGACTATATCAATACCATCGCGTTTGAGTGCTTCTATAGTCTTGCCAACACCCTCTTTCGGCGGATCGAGAAACGCCGCGAATCCGATCAGAGTCATGCCCTTCTCATCAGCCTTGCCGTATGAGGGCTGATTCGGCATACTCTTAACCGCCACACCGAGCACCCTGTAGCCGTCGGAACTCAGTTTCTCATAGGTGCGCGCGGCGATACTACGGCAATCTTCGTCCATGGAGCATGTCTTTTCATCGAGTTCCACCTGGGTACACACGTCAAAGATATTCTCCACTGCCCCCTTGGTAATGAGTATTCGTTCATCGCCCTTCTGCACCACCACCGACAGCCGCCTGCGCTCGAAGTCGAAGGGGATCTCTTCGACCTTCGTATACTCATGGATATCGGGGCGTTCGTGCTTCAGAATCGCGTCATCGAGAGGACTCCGCACGCCGGCCTCGAAGTAGCTGTTCAGGAAGATCATCTGCAGCACTTGATCGTTCTCTTCGTCTCTCACGTTTACTTGCCGCTCCAGCACTACCTCGCCGATGGTGAGAGTGCCGGTCTTGTCGCTGCAGAGGATCTCCATGCTGCCGAAGTTCTCGATGGACGCAAGCTGCTTCACGATGACCTTTTTCTTGGCCATCCGCTTTGCCCCTTGCGCTAGAGTGACGGATATGATCATCGGCAGCAGTTCGGGCGTCAGTCCCACGGCGAGGGCAACGGAGAACAAAAACGATTCCAGCAGCGGACGCTTAAAACCTATGTTTACAAAGAATGCGAAGGTCACCAGGAAGAGGATTACTCGAGTAATCATAAGCGCGAACTGCCGGATGCCGCGGTCGAACTCGGTTTCCGGCGAGCGCTCCGCGAGTCTCTGTGCTATTGCGCCGAATGCCGTTTTCGCACCCGTGCGCACGACGACGGCTCTGGCAATACCGCTTTGCACCGCCGTCCCCAGAAAAACGCTGTTCTCCGCATCGGTAACGCCATGCGTCCCACCTGCGAGGTCTTTCGCCTCCTTCTCGACGGGCATAGACTCGCCGGTCAACGCCGACTCGCGGACGTAGAGGTCTTTCTCCTCGATCAACCGACAGTCGGCGGGCACGAGACTACCGGCGTTAAGTATGATGATGTCTCCAGGAACCAAGTCTGTGACCGGTAGTTCCTGTTCCTTGCCGTCGCGAACCACCAGCGCCGTCGAAGCCACCTGTTGCCGAAGCGCCTCCATAGCATGACGGGACTGGTACTCCTGGTAGAAATTGAGCAATACACCCAGGAACACCATCAGAATGATAATAATCGCATCCGCTTGCTGGCCCAGAACAAAAGAGACGGAGCTTGCTATGAGCAGTATGATGATGAGTGGGTTTGCAAACAGGCGCAGGAAGTCGAAAAGCGTCTGGAATCGCTGTTGTTTTGCCAGGCTGTTCGGACCATACTCACGAAGTCGCCGCTTCGCCGCCTCTGATGTCAAACCCTGGGGCGTGGCATCCAGTTCGTGCAGCAGTTGATCGAGCGGTTCATCCCAGAGTTCGATGGTCCGAGTGGCTGTTTCCATTGGCACGCATATCCTTTCTCGGCAAACGCATGCCTGCTATATACCCAAAAAGAGCGATGGGCTATCAGGGCATGGAGCTTCACACCTTATTCGGCTTTGCTCGCTTGAACTAACCCAATTTCGGGCGAGGGGGATCGCGGGCTATGCCTTGGGGACCATGACCGGGAGGACGCGCTTGGCGACAGTCACGTTTACCGGCGTGCTGCAGAAGGTATCACCGTCCAACTGCACCAGAACCTCCGGGACTGAGGAAACCTTTACGCTGCTTGTGCGGAAATACTTAACCGCTTTGTGGTACAGATGACGGTTCGCGAAGATATCCGCCACCTGCTGAGCGAAGCCTATCGTGTCCAACATCGGGCGCTCGAAGACGCAGATGTCCAGCAGACCATCATCATGAGACGCAAGCGGCGCGATCTTCATGTCATAACCATAGGTGGACACATTTGCGACTACCACCATGAATGCGGTGGCACAATAGGTCTCCTCGTCCATTTCCAGCGTAATATCCGTTGGGCGGTACTTGGCGAGAATCTCCAAACCCTTCAGCGCATACGCAGATGAACCGATCCAGTCCTTTATGGGTTGCAGCACTCCGGCCACGATTGCGGCGTCAAATCCGAAGCCGGCCATCAGCAGAAAATAGCGACCGTCTGCGCATCCCATGTCTATGCGCTTCACGTCTCCGTCGGTTATGACTCTGATTGCGTGGGTTGTGCGGAGTGGAATCTTGAGTTCTCGCGCGAGGACGTTGACTGTGCCCAGGGGTAGAATGCCGAGGATGGTTTCCGAACCGACAAGACCGTTGGCGACTTCATTGACGGTGCCGTCGCCGCCTGCCGCGATCACCAGGTCACACCCCTGCTCCACCGCCCGCTTTGCCAGCGTAGCGCCGTCACCTGCGGCATTGGTCAGAGCGATTTCGCAGTCAATGCCTCGCCCGTGCAGCGACTGCAATGCGCGCTGCTCCCAATTGGCGGCCTTGGAGCGACCGGCCGTTGGATTCAGTATCAGCAGAGCTTTCATCGGAAGAAATCCTCCTTCGTTCGCTCCGCCGCGGCGGATGAACTTCGGCGGACAAGTGGTTGATGGTTCATGTGCAATGGGTCAGGAAAGAATGGTCAATGGTCAATCGCAGACCACGTTATGCTCATAATTGATAGACGGTGGCTGGCAGCCGACGGTTGATGCCGGAACCAAACAGGGGAAGAAGCCTAAGTGCGCTTCTCCCCCCGTTTGGTTTGCGTTCTATTCTACCGTGACGCTCTTCGCCAGGTTGCGCGGCTGGTCAATCTCGCGACCGAGAGTCTCGGATGTCCAGTAAGCGAGCAACTGGAGCGGGATCATGGTCGGGACGGTCATGAACAGGTCGTCCATCTTCGGCACCCAGACAACATAGTCCACCACGTCGGCCAGAGAAGGATCGCCTTCCTTCTGGAACGCCAGGATGGTGGCGCCGCGAGCCTGCATCTCCTTGATGTTGGAGATGGTCTTTTCGCGGACATGCTCCTGCGTCACAGGGACGATAACCCAAGTGTCCTTGGTAATCAGCGCCAGCGGACCGTGCTTCATCTCGCCTGCCGCGTATGCCTCCGCGTGAATATAGGATATCTCTTTCAGCTTAAGCGCGCCTTCGAGACCCACTGCATAGTCCAGTCCGCGACCGAGGAAGAAGGCATGCTCTTTCGGAGCCAGGTCCTTCGCGATTTCCTTGATCTGAGCCTCTGTCTCCAAAGCCTTTTCCGCCATTTCGGGGAACTTGCGGATCTCGCGGACGAACTGCTTTTCCTGCTCGGCGGTGATGGTGCCTCTCGCGCGCGCCAAGTATACGCCCATGACGTACAGGCCTATGACCTGTGTGATGTACGCCTTGGTGGAGGCAACGCAAATCTCCGGGCCGGCCTTGGTGTGGAACAGGCTGTCGCACTCTCGGTAGAGCGAGCTGCCAACCACGTTTACTACCGCCGCCGTGGTGGAGCCGCACTGCTTGGCCAGACGAATCGCCGCCAAGGTGTCCGCTGTTTCGCCGGACTGACTGATCGCTATGACCAGGCTCTTGTCGTCCAGGATCGGGCCTCTGTATCTGAACTCAGACGCCAGGTCCACTTCCACCGGCACGCCGAGTACCTTCTCAAAGAAGTATTTGCCCACGCAACCCGCGTAGTATGCCGTGCCGCACGCCACAATGTAGATGCGGTTGAACTTGCGGACCTGCTCCGGTGTGAGGTTCATTTCCTCAAGGTTGACCGTGTCTTCGGAAGTCAGCCGGCCGCGAAGGGCATCCTTGATGATGGACGGCTGCTCGTGGATCTCCT
>JANYKG010000005.1 GCA_025358205.1 Armatimonadota bacterium | reverse complement strand
GTCGGGTCGGTCTACCTGTACGTAGACTCTCGTCCGCGCACCAGCGATGAGGCCTACTATCCGACGATGCCCGGCGCACCTATCGCAAACGACCCGGCTGGTGTACCAGTATCCGGTGCGCCAGGTCCGCCGGATACGGCTCCACCAGCTCTTGACCCACGCGTTTCAAGCGCGACAGAGGCCTACTCCCTGGAACTCCGGGATATCCAGCCCTCCGGTATGGCACAGATATCTTTTTCCGGACGGAAGCATGGACAAGGAGGTTCCGCATACATCAACCTTCTGACTGGCAAGCTCTACGCCGAATCACAGCTTCCTGCAGTCGGCAGCGGGTACTCGGACGCGTCTCCTTCAGGCAATTACCGTGCCACGACGGAAGGCGCAATACCGCACGTTCGCCTCAGAGTACTTGATCGCGAGAACAAGGAAGTGGCGCAGCTTGCCGATAAATCCATTCGCTACATCGTGGATGTACGCTGGAACAAGACAAGCGATGCGTTTACATACATGGCTGTTCGCCTTGATGGAAGGGTGAAGGACTTGTGTGCCTACTCGGTTAAGAGCCGAAAGAACTATCTATTGGCGAAGGGCGTCACGGACGACAGTGCCGTGTTTTCCCCTGCGCAGGACAAGATCGCTTTCCTAGATCGTGCGATAGACGAGTACGGCGACATGGACAACTACGCCGTTCGGGTTGCAGATCTTCGCCTCGGACGTGTCAGAACTATAACCGTCAATCGCCGGAAACCCTCCTTCATCTGGGCCGGTGATAGTCAGCTTGCAATCACCGCGTATGACGAGTACAGAGTACCGACACTGAGTCTGGTAGACATGGAGGGACGTGCATCTCGTTTGGTGACTAAACGTGAAGTTGCGCGGATCGAGATGGTTGCATATCTCCGCAACGCCAATCGTATTGTCTACATCGCACATGGGAGCTTGCTGACTGGTGAACGCCCGGATGAGCTTTGGGCTGTTGAGCCGGGGAAGAAGTCTGTCAGGCTCTTTCCCAAGAACGTGAGGACAGCGCGATGAGAACCTGGCCGTCAAGAAGAGCCCAGATAATTGTTATGGCCGCGCTGCTGATAGGCGCTCTGCTCCGCGTGTTCTGGGTTCCGCTTACCCGGCAGGGCAGGGCGGAAAGGCTCTATGAGGAATCCTGGTTCGTAGACAGCGTCTCTGATCTCACATCGGAGCAAGAACGTCATGGTCAACTCGCATTCCCACTGCTTGAGGATGCGCTACGGCTGTCTCCCGGGAACTCGCGCTTTGAACAAGCTCTGGTATGGCAATGGGAATCACGCAGACTCCCCGAGCTTCTCAGAAATCGGCAACTCGGCGCTGCTGCCCGCCGACTTGCTGCGGCAAGGTTCTGCAAGTATGTGATGTCCTCGACGGACTATTCGCCGTGGTGCAACGACAGCCACAAGCGTTGGCTGCAGGCTCTCGAATGTGCCGATGCATCGGTCAAAGCCGATCCGACCAACTCTCTGGTTTACTACCGCAAGGCTTTCTGTCTGCAGAGACTAGGACGGTCGGACGACGCTTTCGCCGTGCTGAGAACTGCTAACCGACTGTGTACCGCGAGACGTTTTCTGCCGGAGGCTCCACAGAAGATCATGGCATCCCCGGCCATTTACGGTAGAGACTGGCAAGATTACTCAGACTATCGATTACTGGCCATCGGGTTTATCGAAGTGGCAAATGGTCGGTTAAGGCACGGCGACATCCCTGGTGCGTGCGCCTTACTGGAAGAATGCTCTCGCCTGAGCGCGAGTGTTGCTGCGGCAACACCACCTACATATGGCTCGATCTGGGCGGCTATGAGAATAGAGTCTAGAACCGATGCGTCTCTGATGCCAATTTACAAAGACTTCTCCATGAAGGATAGAATCACCCGTCTCCAAGCTCTGCGCGCTGCATATGGTAAAGCAAAATCACGAATGCGTACTTTCTATGCCAACTGGGAACGCCAGGTAGCCATGCCATATGTCATACCCATTATGCTAATTCATGCTCTGGTCGCGGCTATGGCGTTTATAGCGCTGTTTGTTGTAGCATTGCCGCTGCCGATGATCGTTCAGAAACGGCATGGGCAGAGCTCACTGTATTTCGCACCATGGAGGGAAGAATTCTTGGCTCGGATCTTCGCGCTGCATTATTCGGTTCTGTTCGCTGGCAGTATCGCCGTAATATACAAGTGGCCCGGCTTGTTGTTCATGTGGGGACATATGCCGCATCTCAATCAGGCAAGTCCACTAGCGGTTGCTGCGGTTTTACTGATGAACCTGATATTAAGCATGCTGATTCTTCGGGTGCTGCACCATCAGTACGATGCGCAAACCGGGGAACGAACGGGCATCTTACGGTTCATCTTCAAGTCTCCCGCGAATGTGAAGGCGTGGACGCGGAGGTATCTCGTAGCTGCGTTCGGCGCTCAGATTCTGTTCATCCTCTGCTGTGCCATGCTTGCGACCATTGTCTACAAGCCGATCTTCGGCGGACATCCGTGGCAGGAAAACAGGTTCAGAATAGCCGGCATTTCGCACGAACAAGCCATCGCCAAGAAACTCGCGGCTGACATAGTAAAAGCCGATCTGCCTGCCCTGCCGAAACAAAGCTTACTCAGCGAGCGTCTAACAAGGTGAAGTAGAAACACCATTCTCTGTGCCCTGAGTATTCGGGCGGAAAGGACTCTAGCCATGGAGACTATTCGCAAACCACGTTTCGGATTTTGGCACGGCGTACTGGCGGTCATACTGATTATTGTGCTCGCGGCGATCATTGCTCCCATGTTCTTCCATGCGCGGGACAAAAGCCAGGGCTCGACAAGATCGAGGATGGCTGAATACGACGAGGCGTCTGCATCCAAGTCAGCGCCGACTGAGGAGTCGCCGTCATGGAACACAGTCAGCGCCTCTACTCTGCCCCGCATGGTCATCAGCACCGCCGATATCAGCGTGGAAGTCAAAGACGTGAAGGCCGTCTCGTCAATCATTATCGAGACCGCCCGCGCCGCCGGTGGGTTCGTGACATCGTCAAGCATCTCCGGCGAGAGCGGCAGCAGAACCGCGAGCATTACGGTTCGCGTTCCGGCCAAGAGCTACCAGTCGTCCCTCAAGAAGCTCTCTGCACTCGGCAAGGTACTCTCGCGCGAAGAGAAGGGCGAGGACGTCACCGAGGAGTTCGTTGACCTCGGCTCCCGACTGCGCAACCTCAGACGTGAGGAGCAGGCGATACTCGGTGTGCTGACCAAAGCCAGGAGGGTGACGGATATCCTGGAGGTAGAGCGAGAACTGAACCGCGTGCGCGGCGAGATTGAGCAGGCGGAGGGCCGGTCGAAGTACCTGGCAAACCAGGTTTCGCTCGCCACGATCAACATCAGTTTGAACGAGCCGGAGCCGGCGGTGACGAACGCGGTGATCTGGAACCTGGGCGAGACGGCGTCAAGGTCGGCTCACTCGCTGGGCGTGGTATTTCGCGGGATAGCGTCTGTCGCGGTCTGGGCGCTGGTCTTTGTGCCGCTGTGGCTGCTGATCTGGCTGGCAGGGCTCGGCATCAAACGCTTCAGGTCACGCAGCAAGTCCCAGCCGAAGTAGTGGGCCGGTCGCCGTGCCGGCCCCGTTATCTTACCTTGGGATATTGGCGCCGTCACCGTACGAGCACAGGATGGACAGCTTGCTGATGGACTCGAAGTCGCCAGGGTTATAGGGCCTGGTAGCTACGGGGTTGCCGTCCAGAAGCACGGTTGCAGTGACGCTTGATGGATCTAGTCTCAGAGTCAGAGTATACCAGGCGCTCGGTTTCAGTATTGGCGACTGTGAGAATGCCGCGCTTCCCGTCTGCTTGCCGGCTGTCAGGTATTGGCTGCGGATTCCTACTCTGTTCGTCTGTGCCTTAGCGCCCAGGTCAACTATCGCCCACATGTAGTATCCAGGCTTTGCGGAGTGGACGACCATGTTGAAAGCTGAGGCTTTGCCATTGCGGTAGAGGTATTGCTCCTCCGGCGAGGTGACGAACACCTTGGTTGTCACCTCCACCAAGCCGGCGCTGGTCACCTTTGGGTAGGCAATCGCAGCCGAATCCTTCTCATGATGTTTGTTCATGCACAACAAGCGCTGAGTGGTGGACCCTTCTGCGAGAACGAAGCTGATGTCGGAGGCGCTGGTCAACTGGCCGCTGTTGCCATTGTCGAAGGTGTCGAAGAAGGTAACACCGCCATCGTTTGTGACCTGCAGATCATCCAGGTAGACTCCGCCTGAGGCGAAAGTTGCGCCCGAAGCCAACACCATTGCACACGTGATTGCGACTACGGCTACTGCGATTCTGCTCTTCATTTGATGCCCTCTCGAAATAGGAAATGAACTGCGCTCCAAACCAATTCGTTATGCTATCTCCGTGGGTCACTTTCGCCCTGTGCTGCCGAAGCCGCCTTCGCCGCGCTCGGTGTCGGGTAGTTCGTCTACCTCTTCCAGAACAGCCTGCATGACCGGCGCTATCACCAGTTGGGCGATTCTGTCGCCGCGCCGCACGATGAACGGCTCGCCGCCCAGGTTGACCATTATCACCGCCACCGGGCCTCTGTAATCAGAGTCTATCGTGCCGGGGGTGTTGAGCATGGTGATGCCGTGCTTGATGGCCAGTCCGCTTCTCGGGCGCACCTGACCCTCGTAGCCGTGGGGGATCGCCATGCGCAGGCCGGTGGGTATCAGCTTCCGCTCGCCGGGTTGAAGGATCACGTCACCATCCACAGCCGCCCGCAGGTCGAACGCCGCTGCGCCTGGGGTGGCGTATTCAGGCAGTTGAATGTCGTCCGTGCCGGGGAGTCTTTGTATCATCACGCGTACATCTTGAAGCATCTAGAGTCCTCGTAGAGTCAGAACGTCGGATAGGCGCGGGTCTGTTCGTCATTTGTGGGGCGTTCGGGCAGCGTGAACCAGAATGTTGATCCCTCGCCGGGTTCGCTTTCCACCCAAATTCTGCCGCCGTGCGCTTCCACCAGGTGTTTTGCAATGGTCAAGCCTATGCCCGTGCCGCCTACCTGACGCGTGTTGCGGTTGTCCACCCTGTGGAAGTGGTCGAACACCCTCGGAAGATGCTCCGCCGGAATGCCTATCCCATGGTCTTTGATGGAGAAGATCAAGCCTTTGCCGTCCCGATGAGCGGAGACCAGAATCTCCCCACCGAGTGGCGAATACTTGATGGCATTGCTGATCAGGTTGGTCAGCACCTGGTCTATCTTGTCCTCGTCGGCCACTATGGTCGGCAGGTCCTCGTCGGCGTCTATTTTGATCTGGTGCTTGTCCGTGGTGTAGGATTTCTGCACCATCACCACCTTCTTTATCAGCGGCAGCAAGTCCACAGGCTCGGGGAAAAGCTCCAGCACGTGGCCGGCCTCTATGCGCGAGACGTTCAGCAGATCGTTGATCATTCTGATGAGCCGCTCGCACTCACGGTCAATGATCCCGTAGAAATTGCGGACCGTGGCCTCGTCGTAGTACCCGTCCTCATCCGCAAGCAACGTGGATATGAACCCCTTGATGGAAGTGAGCGGCGACTTCAGCTCGTGAGAGACTGTGGAGACAAAGGCGGTCTTCATGCGCTCGATGTTGCGTATGTCGGTGATGTCGTTGAAGATAATGACTGCGCCTGCGATATCACCGCCTGGGTCGCGTACCATGGTGGTCTGCGCCTGGTAGATTTTCTCGCCTGAGCGTGAACGAACTGTCAGCTCTTCCGTCAGTTCCTCGCTGCTATCCAACGTGCGCGCTATCAGATCCAGCGCCTTCTCGTCGCCTATCAGGTCGCTGTACAAACCGCCGAGCGCAGTTGCGGCGTCCACGTCGAACATCTGCCGGGCGAACGCGTTCATCTGAATAACGTGTCTGTCCTTGTCCACCAGCATCAGGCCGGAGTACACGCTCTCCATCACCTGCGCCAGTTCCTGTTTCTCTTCCACCACTTCGCGGAACGCCTGCGCGTTCTCGATTACCGCAGTCGCGTTTCTGGACAGACGCTGAAGGAGGTGAATATCTTCCTCGGTGAAATCGTTGTTATCACGTTTGTTGAAGACGTGCAGAACGCCGATGGTGTTTGTGCTGATTATTCGGTTTTCCTCATCTCGTCTTTCCACAATAAGAGGGACGGATGCTGAGTTCCGAATGTTCAACTGTTTTACGTGTTCCGCGTCTGCCCGATCATCGGCGGCGGCGTTGTGGACGATATGCGGTCGGCCTTCGTGGAAAACCAGTCCGGATATGCCATGCCCCGCGTTGACTTTGAGCAGGCCGACTTCTTCATCCGTGAAGCCGAATGCGGGCTGTGATGCCACTAGCTCGCGCGTGGCCTTGTTGAACAGCATGAACACGCACCGCTCGGCCTGAAGTATCGCGGCTATTTTGGCAACCAGTCTGCGCAGGGTTTCGTCCAGTTCGGTGATCGGCGCGGCCGGAGCCAGGTTTTCAGCGGGCGTACGAGTCCGCACAAGCTCTCGGTTGGTCTTCTCAAGGTCTGCAATTTTCTCGTCACAATCCTTAAGTTGAGCCTGGAGTTCGCCTATTTCAGCGGCCAGCCGTTTGAGTTCGCTCATTGGTGCGGACTACCTTTCCCTAGCGCGGACAATACTTGTCTTGCATTGTCCGCGGCCTTCTCAGCATTGTTCAGGTCTTTATTGTCCAGTCTCATGACATTATGAACACTCGGAGTTGAAAAGATAGAGAAGCATGCGGTAGTCTCTTTGATGATCGCCAAATCAAAAAGGAGACTACGCGCATGCAGATCCATTCTAACTCAACTACCAATATCAAGC
>JANYKG010000004.1 GCA_025358205.1 Armatimonadota bacterium | reverse complement strand
AGGAGACCAAATCGTGCCATCGGTCGTAAGACGCCCTATCAGGCTGTCTGCGAATGGCACAAGAAATGCCCTGAACTATTTATCAAAGAGCCTGCTCACCTGCGGAACACTCTGTTCACAACGTGGTGAGACTTGACAGCTGATGGCTGAGTGGCGATGGCTTAGGAACAATGGTCAAATGGTCGTATGGTCAGATGGCTGACTGGCGCGAGCTATTGAAAACAAATCTTGATACAAAAGGCCGGGTGCTTGCATCCGGCTCTTTTTTTGCGCGGAGATGAAAGAAACGCCATCGAATACAGGAGGAATATTCTTTAATCGCACCTAATCCTTCTTTGGATTCTCGAAACTATATCATATAAGACAGAAAGGCTGGTTAGTGATGGCTGAGCGTATGAACAGGCGGGAGTTCCTGGAAACAAGCGGAAAGGCGGCTTTGGGCGTGGGTCTGGGTGTTGCGGTCGCAAGTGCGATGGCATCACCTGCGCGCGCACAGACTGCGGCCGTGGGGGCTAATGACAAAATACGGATCGGTTGTATCGGCATCGGCGGCATGGGCTTGCGCGACATGAACGAGTTCATGAACCAGTCCGGCGTCGAAGTTGTCGCGGTCAGTGAAGTGGACTCCAACCTCCTGAACCGCGCATCCGACGCCGTCGAGAAGAAGCAGGGTCGCAAACCGAAGGCGGTCAAGGACTTCCGTGAGATCCTTGATATGAAGGATGTGGACGCGGTGAGCATCGCCACGCCGGACCACTGGCATTCGCTGCCCTTCATTCTGGCGTGCGAAGCGGGCAAAGATGTCTTCTGCGAGAAGCCGATCTCGCACGACATCTACGAGGGCCAGATCATGGTCGGCGCCGCGAAGTACCATAAGCGGGTCAGCCAGATCAATACCTGGCAGCGTAGCGTCGGATTTTTCCAGCAGGCGATTGAGTTCGTGAAGACCGGCCAGATGGGCAAGGTTCACGTCTGCCGCGCGTGGGTCAAAGGCGGCGGTGGTCTCGGTCACAACCCCATCAAGAATCCGCCCGCGAATCTGGACTGGGATTTCTGGTGCGGCCCTGCCCCGAAGAATCCCTACCACGACAAGATTCATCCCGGCGCTTGGCGGGCTTACTATGACTACGGCTGCGGTATGAGCGGCGACTGGGGCGTCCACATGATAGACATCGTCCTCCTCGGCATGCAGGCGACCAGCCCTCTCGAAGTTTCGTCCGTAGGCGGCAAGCTGGTTTCCGGCGAGAGTGACGACCGCACCACCCCGGACACGATGATGGCGGTCTACCAGTTCCCGGATTGGGTGATGAACTGGGAGGTTCACGTTGGCGGCGAAGGGCTGGACGGCAGTAAGGTCGGACACGGCGCGGAGTTCATCGGCGAAAAAGGCAAGCTGATCGTTGACCGCGAAGGGATCAAGTGGTTCCCTTACGGCGACAACCCCGGGCCGCAGGACGCAGGCAAAGATCAGGGCAAAGACCAGGGCAGCCGCTGGGCAAATGCGGATCACATCGCGGACTTCCTGACGAACATGAAGACCAGGGGCAAATGCCGGTCGGACATCGAGTCTATGTACTACACCACCACCGCCTGCCATCTTTCCAACCTGTCCTATCAGGCGGGTAGAAGCATCAAGTGGGACGGCGCGAAAGGCGTGGTCATAGGCGACAAGAAGGCGATGGACTTCCAGTCGTACAAGAGAGACTATCGCAAGCCCTGGAAGCTGCCGTACTATAAGTGGAATGTCTAGCAGAGAATGGCTCATGGTTGATGGCTTATGGCTGATGGAAAGGCAAGAACAATGGCAATCTCAGCGAATGATAAGATAAGAATCGGGTGCATAGGAACTGGCGGACAGGGCACGGGAAACATGAGAGGCTTCATGAATCATCCCGACGTGGAAGTGGTTGCCGTGTGCGACGTGGATTCCAAAAACCTTCAGAGGGCCTCAGCAGAAGTCTTGAAGAAATACGGAAAGCCGCCAAAGGCATACAAGGACTTCCGCCAGGTTCTCGACATGAAGGACGTGGACGCGGTGATGATCGCCACGCCCGATCACTGGCACGCGCTGCCCTTTATCATGGCGTGCGAGGCGGGCAAGGACATCTTCTGCGAAAAACCGATAGGTCACGACGTCTACGAAGGCCAAATGATGCTCGGAGCCGCGAAAGCTCACAACCGCGTTGTCCAGATCAACACCTGGCAGCGGAACGTGGCGCACTTCCAGGACGCTATTCAGTTCGTCCGCGAGGGCGGAGTCGGCAATGTGAAGGTTTGCCGCGCCTGGGTAACCCACATTGCAGGCTTGGGAAAGAACCCGATCAAGGATCCACCGGCGAACCTGGACTGGGACTTCTACTGTGGACCCGCGACCAAGGTTCCTTACCATGATACCTACCACCCACGCTGGTGGCGGCTCTACTACAACTTCGGCACCGGGCTGGCCGGTGACTGGGGAGTACACATGATAGACATCGTGCTCCTGGGCATGCAGGCAACCAGTCCACTGGAGGTGTCGTCGGTCGGAGGGAAGCTTGAGTCCGGTGAGGATGATGATCGGACAACGCCTGACACGCAAATGGCGATCTACAGGTTCAAAGATTTCGTCATGAACTGGGAGCTTCACTTCAACCGGGGCGAAGGCATGGACGGAAGCGCCAACACGCACGGCTCGGAGTTCATCGGCGAGAAGGGCAAACTGATAGTAGACCGAGGCGGGATCACGTGGAGCCCATACGGCGACCACCCCGGGCCTGAGAAGAAGAATGCAGCCGGCGACCACATTGGCGAGTTCCTGAACGCCATGCGAACCCGTGGTAAGTGCAAATCAGACATAGAATCAATGTACTACACCACAACCGCTTGCCACCTTGCGAACGTATCGTACCAAGCCCAGAGGGGCATCAAGTGGGACGGCGAGAAAGGCGTGATTGTCCAGTCTCATGACATTATGAACACTCGGAGTTGAAAAGATAGAGAAGCATGCGGTAGTCTCTTTGATGATCGCCAAATCAAAAAGGAGACTACGCGCATGCAGATCCATTCTAACTCAACTACCAATATCAAGC
>JANYKG010000002.1 GCA_025358205.1 Armatimonadota bacterium | reverse complement strand
GGCGGATTCCTTCGGCTATACTCTGCTCCAGCACGGGGTCCAGCGTGAAGACATGAACGGTACCATCGGCGGTCTGATACTGCGCTGTGATCTGCCGGGCCAGACCCGCACGCACATGCTCAGTAAGCAGATCGGCGTCCTTGACGAAGCGACCGGCATCGGACAAAGCTTCGAGGATGCCCGACATATCCCTGATTGAAACGCGCTCGGTGAGCAGGTTCTGCAGCACCTTCTGCACGTCGCCCAGAGTCAGCACTTCCGGTATGAGTTCATTCACGACTGCCGGTGAAGTCTCTTTCACCGCGTCTATCAGTTCCTGCGTGTCTTGCCTTGTCAGTATCTCAGCGGCATGTCTGCGCAGAGTTTCCGTCAAATGGGTAATCATTACACTCGGCGGGTCAACCACTGTGAACCCGGCCATCTCAGCCTCAGCGCGCTGCATATCGGCAATCCAGGTAGCCGGAAGTCCGAACGCAGGCTCAACCGTGTCAATGCCCTGAAGTTGCGTAGTAGCGGTTCCAGGGTCCATTGCCAGCAGATGCCCAACGTAGATCTCACCCTGCGCCACAGCAACCCCACGCAGCTTGATGGAGTACATATTCGGCTTCAACTGCATGTTGTCGCGAACACGAATCGCCGGTATCAGCATACCGAGTTCCACGGCAGACTGTCGGCGAACAGCTGTCACACGATCAAGCAGATCGCCGCCCTGCTTGGGATCGGCCAGCGCGATCAGACCGTAGCCAAGCTCGACCTCGATGGGGTCCACGGTCAGGAGTTCCGTCATGGTAGCCGGTATGACAGGCGCTTCGACGACTGTGTCTTCATTGGTGGGCCGCACTTTGGCCTGCTTCTTCAATGCCTGGGCCAATGCCACGCAGGCCAGACCGATGATGATAAACGGCGCCTTTGGTATGCCGTTGACCAGCATTAGCACTCCGCACAGAGCGCCTGTTATCATAAGAGGTTTCGGCTGTGACAAAATCTGCGCGGTCAGGTCGTTGCCCACATCGCCCTCGGATGCCGCCTTGGTGACCATAAGACCGGCCGCTGTGGAAATCAGCAGCGCCGGAATCTGGGTGACCAGGCCGATACCGATTGTCAGCAAGATGTACGTCTGCACAGCGTTCATCAGATCCATGTGGCGCTGGAGCACGCCCACCAGCAATCCGCCGATGATATTCACGAGGATCATGATGATGGCCGCCATGGCATCACCCTTCACGAACTTACTCGCGCCGTCCATTGCTCCGTAAAAATCCGCTTCCTTAGTGATGTAGGCCCTGCGCCGCAACGCTTCCTGATCGTCAATAATCCCGGCGTTCAGGTCTGCATCTATCGCCATCTGCTTGCCCGGCATCGCATCCAACGTGAATCTGGCTGCTACCTCAGCGGTTCGCACGGTGCCGTTGGTGATAACGCTGAACTGCACGATGAGGATGATAGCGAAGACGACCAGGCCGACTACGTAGTTCCCGCCGACGACGACCGTGCCGAACGCCCCAACCACCGCGCCGGCGTCTGCGTTCAGCAGCAGCGCTCTTGTGCCCGCAATACTAAGGCCCAAGCGGAACAGCGTGGCCACGAGAAGAAGAGATGGGAACGAAGAGAACTCCAGTGGCTTCACCGTGTAGATGGCAACGAGCAGAACCGTCAACGCCATACTTACGTTCAGCGTCAACAGCACGTCCAGCATCCAAGTCGGCATCGGCACGATCATCATGCCCACGACCGCAACCAAACCCGCGGCTACGAGAAAGTCCGTGTACTTTGCCATCTTCGCCAGACCGTTCGTTTTTGCACTCATCACATTTGTTGCCACTGGAATCCTCTTCTGTGCGCGCGTCAAACTTTTCGCGTTATTCCTGTACTACTCTTAGTGTGCTGCGGAGTGACTCACTCTTCCAGCCTTGTTGCTTATGCGGAACACGTAGGCCAGAATCTCAGCCACTGCCTGGTACAAATTTTCAGGAATCTGGTCTCCCACTTCCACCGCCGCATAGAGCGCCCGAGCCACCGGCTTGTTCTCTACTATCGGAACTCCATTCGCTATCGCTACGTCCTTGATCTTCTGCGCTAGCAGTCTCTGCCCTTTCGCCACCACTGTGGGAGCGCCCATCTTCTCTTGATCGTACTGGATAGCAACCGCGTAATGGGTGGGGTTAGTGATAATCACGTCGGCCTTTGGGACATTTTGCATCATACGCTGCTTCACCATGTCCCGCTGCCGCTGCCGTATCTGCCCCTTCAGTTGGGGATCACCCTCCTGCATCTTGTATTCATCTCTGACCTCCTGCTTGGTCATCTTGATGCTCTGCTCGAAGCTCCATTTCTGATAACCATAGTCTATGATGGCTATCATGGCCATCGCGGCGCCCGCCTTGATCATCATCCGCCAGCACATCAGAGCGACTACGGAGACTGAGTCTCTCAACGCCATATCCGCCAACTTCGTGAAGTTCGGCAGTTCGGCCTGCAGGAAAGCGTAGACCACATACCCCACGATGAAAATCTTGAGAACGGACTTCAGCAACTCCACAAACCCGCGTCCAGAGCACATCTTCGCCAGCCCGGAAATCGGGTTCATTCTGTTCAGATCAGGCGCCATTGACTGAGGTGATGCCTTCAATCCAACTTGCATGACGTTTGTGGCAAATCCCACTGCACCTGCTGCAGCAAGAATCGGGCCACACAAAATCAGCATCTTCACCCCGTTGTCGCTCGCCAGCCCCAGAACTCTCGTCTGCGTAAGTTCCGGGTTGCTCAGTTGCGCCAAGGCATCACGCAACATCGAGTCCAAACCCTGCACAAAAAACGAAGCAAGCGACTTAATCAACGCAAGGCAGACCAGCAGCACGAGGGCGGAATTCAGATCCATGCTCTTCGCTACACTGCCCTTATTGCGTGCGTCCTCGCGCTTTTTGGAAGTCGGGGCTTCAGTTTTGTCCTGTACTGCCAATCTACAGTCTCCCTGGCGTGAATAAGGCGGACTAGTGAATTACTGCGAGCCGAACCATAGCATTCATCTGGTTGTACATATCACTAAACATATTCTGGCTCATGGACGCAACCACGGGCATAGCAACCGCCATGCCAACGATCCCTGCACCCAACTTTAGCGGAAATCCCACGATCAGCACGTTCATCTGCGGCACAACTCTGGATACTACAGCCATAGACAGATCAACCAGGAAGACCGCGGCAGTCACCGGCATCGCAATTCTTAGAGAGATCATCATCAGTTGCGCAAACAAATCCGTCATGCCACCTGCAATCGCCGGATTCAGGGACATCTCGCCAAGCGGCGCCAGCGTAAAACTATCTGCCAGGCCCTTAATCACCAGATGGTGCGAGTTCGTGGCGAAGAACAACAAACCTGCCAGCAGATTGTGAACTCTAGCCGCTAACGCAACGTGGGTGCCGTTCGCCGGATCAACTATGGTCGCGAACGCGAAACCGGCGGTCGTGTCAATCATGTGTCCGGCGGTCTCAATGGCCATGAAAACCATGTTGATGACAAAGCCTATCGTCAGACCGATGGCCGCTTCTCGAATCACCATCAGCATCAGTGAAATCACATCCACTGGCAGATCCGCTGCAATCTTAGCTAAAGGCATGAACACCAGAGTCAACACCAGGGCAATAATCAGCCGCACCTGGGTCGGCAACTGCTGTGCGCCGAAAATTGGCGTCAACGTGAATATCCCCGCAGTCCTGACAAAGATCAGGATGAACAATATGAGATTCTGGCCGCTGAGAAATGCTAAATCCATGTTATTTTATGAGCTGCGGAATGCTGGTAAATATTGTCGTGGTGAAGTTCACCATCTTGGTCAACATCCACGGGCCGAACACTACGAGCGCCACGATCACGGCGGCAATCTTCGGTATAAAGGTGAGTGTCGCCTCATGAATCTGAGTCGCCGCTTGGAACACAGCAACTATCAGGCCAACCAACAACCCCAGGCCCAGCGCGGGCAGACTGACCATGAACGCCACGGTCATCGCTTTCTGCACAATATCGAGCGCCGTTGTATCCGTCATCTCTCATTAACCTCAGTTGAAGCTCATGGTCAGCGACTGAATGATCAGGTGCCAGCCATCCACAAGCACGAACAGTAGTATCTTGAATGGAAGCGAGATGAGGACCGGCGGCAGCATCATCATGCCCATGGACATGAGGGTCACCGATATCAACATGTCTATTACCAAAAATGGTATGAATATCAAGAAGCCTATGCTAAAGGCAGTCCGCAGTTCGCTAATCAGGAAAGCCGGGATCAGCACATGCGTCGGCACGTCCGCTTCGTTCTTTGGTTGCTTCATATGCGCCAGGCTGATGAACAAACCAAGGTCCTTCTCTCTCACCTGGGCAAACATGAAATCTCGCACCGGCTTTACACCGGCGTCGGCGGCTTGGTCAAAACTCATCTCGTGCCGCATGTACGGCTGAACGGCTGTGGTGTTGACCTTGTTCCAAACCGGCCACATCGTAAAGAAGGTCAGGAACAGAGCCAGACCTATAAGCACGGAGTTCGGCGGAACCTGCTGGGTGCCAATGGCGCTCCGCGTGAACGACAACACAATGACAATGCGGGTGAACGACGTCACCATCATCAGTAGTGACGGCGCCAGAGACAATATCGTAAGTATGAAGACTATCTGCAGGCTGGCAGAAACATCCTGCGGACCCTTGGCGGTATCCAAACCAATGCTCAGTTTGGGCATCGCCGGGGTCTGCGCATGGGCGACAGCGCAGGCAGCCGCAAGCATCACCAGTATCAGCAACACTCTACGCAGCATCTTGGTCACCCGCCTTGACTGCCGATACAACGCACCGACCCTTGAGATGCGCGGTTGCGTCTCTCAACATCCCAGCTACGCGCCCCGCAGGACTCGCGGAATTGTCATCACCGCAGTACTTCTCAAGGTACTGTGCAAAACGTGTGTCCGCCGCTACAGGTTCCGGCGCAACTGCCGCATCCGGTTCTATCTCCGTGAGCAGGCTCACCTGGTTTGCTGTACTGCTGATGAGCAATGTCTTGCCCTGAATTTTGACCACATGGATCGTACTGCCGGGAGTCAGCTTCAGCGTATCCATGATCTGCATATCCCGTGAACGGTGAGGCGCGGTCTCCCTTTTATCCTGGAACCGCTTCAGACCACGGATAGTCACATAGGCCAGACCCAACACGAATGCCAGTTTCAGAAGTGTGCTGAAGCCGGTCTTCACCCAGTTGCCTGAACTCGATGAGGCGGGCTTGGTTCCGCTTGCCTCTTTAAGCAACAGGGCAACCTTGTCCTCGCGAACCGGCGTCGTCACTGCCGCCTTGGGCGCGCTCACCGAATTGACCTTGATTATTCTCGGTAGTTCGGTAACTGTGAGGTTCCCGTGGGCCGTAGTCGGAGCAACCGATTTCTTCTTGCCGACCTTCTTTGCGACCTTCACAGACGCAGCCGGAAGAACCACGACCGGCTCGGCAGGCACAACCACAGGCATCTTCACGGCGAGCGGCTTGACAACGGATTTCACAGATGCAACCGTTGGCGGTGTGGACGCGGGTTTCACGGGAACAACCGTAAGCGGTGTGATCGCCGCATCCGTTGCAGCGGGCTTGTCCGAGGAGTGGACATGCGATCCATCTGTGGCCATCCCGAAGTCCTGCTCAACGGATTGAGCCGAAACCATTGGTGACGCCAGCATGGATGCCAGACACAAAGTTGTTAGAGCTGTCAGCAGACGTTTCATGCGGGCACACCTTCTAGCCGAGTCGGCTGATGCGATCTGTGGGACTGAGTATCTCCGTGATCCGTACTCCAAAGTTCTCATCCACAACCACGACTTCACCTCTGGCGATCAGTCGGCCGTTCACGAGAACGTCTACCGAATCGCCTGCAAGTTTGGTTAGTTCAACGATGGAACCGGAGCCGAGGTGGAGGATATCCCGCACCGGGACGGCTGCCCGACCAAGCTCTACGCTAAGGTCCAGGTCTACGTCCAGGAGCAAGTCCATGGAGTTCTGATCCATGCTGACAGCGCCCTCGCCCAATTGCGCGAACTTCGCGGTCTGCACAGTGCTGACCGGTTGCTGCGCCATTGTCGGCATAGGGGTGTCGGAGATTGGGGCGTCCGAAATTGGGCCGCCGGATATCAGTTGGTCTACCATAGCCTGATCTGATATCCCTGCATCCGAAATGCCTTTATCAGAGATCAGTGCATCGGCTGCATCGGCGTCCACCAGTTCAAGTTTGACCTTCTCTACGGTCTCGTCAGAGATAGCGCCAGTCTCAACTGCCGGACTCTCAACTACTTCTTCTGCTTTCGCTGCTGCGTTCTTAGGGCTCATGCTTCTACTCCTTCGTGGATGTCACGAGGGTAGACAGCAATTACCGTGCCAACCTAGTCCGCATTATTCATGAACAGCATGAATAATGCTCGGAAGGCCGCAGATTATGCAGGGGATGCATAATCTGCGCTAGTTCATGCGTGTGCCGATACGTACCGCCAACTTGTCGCCCACTACTCCGGCTCGGCTGTTGAACACTGGTCTCTTTCCGATCTTCACCGACACAGACTCGCTGACCGGGTGGTTCAACCGAATGACATCACCGATCTGCATGTCCTTCACATCCTGCATGTTCACACGGGCGCTGCCCAGTTCAACACTGACTGGAATGGGCACCAATCCGAACGTGTTTTCAAGCTTGGCGATATCCGCACTCGCAAGTACATTACTCTCTGGAGCATGCGCCTGCGCAAATGACTCCGCCGCCTTCGCTACCATCTCAGAAGGAAGCGCAACGCTGAAATTGTACATCTTGCCGTTCATCGTCCATTCGCCAGGTGCAGCCATCAAGGCGGAGTTAGATATCCGCAGAGCGGCGGTCACACCTGCAACAACGAAATCAGACGAACCAAAGGTGGCAGCCAACTCGGACACATTCGAACACAGAAGACCGGCAAACCGCTCCACAATGAACATCTCAATATGGGTAAGTTTACTCCGCCGCTGGTGAATCTCTCCCCTACCCCCTGACAGGCGGTTCACAAGCGTCAATGCCAGATCTGACGGCAAATTCAGGTGAAGATCAGTGCCGCCGCCATCCCGCAGGGTGACCAGCACGGAATCCACCGGCAGGCTTTCCGAGTAGGCGACGGACGTTGACTGCTCCGGCGAATCCAGTCTCAGCGCCACAGGAACCCTGAGTGCGCGTGATAGCGTGGACGACCAGGCATCCGCCATGGACTTCAGAATTCTCTCTGCCGCACGCAAGTCAATCTTGGAAACGTTGCGACCGGGATTCGTTAGATCATAGTCCCGAACCTCGCGACTGCGTTTGGGCTTCCTCTTGTCGCCGCCGAAAGCCTTGGTGAACTCGCTGATTTCTTCTCTGGTAAGGGTATGCATGTTCATCTCTTCCTACTGCATCGCAAAGGACGTGAAATACACGTTCTCGACCTTCAGGTCTTCAATGGCGTGATTCAATGCTGCCTTGATCTCCGCTTTCAGCGACACTTTGCCCTCTTCTGAAAGCATACTGCTGTACGTTCTCCGGGAGATCGCCGTTATGATGGCATCCCTGGCCTTGATTTCCTCGGTGCCTCCGCCCGCTGCGCCGCCTTCACCGCCCTCGGCCTTTGGAGCCTCGCCCGCCACCTCCAGCACGATGACCGCCTTCAGATACCGGCTCTCATCGGTGTCCGCCAGATTCACAAGGAACTCCTCCAGCTTCCACTGACTCAGTTCCACCTTATTCACATCCGGTTTACCGGAATGGGATTTCTTCATCTTCATAATCCCGAATCCACCGCCTACAAGGCCCAGAACCACTACGGCCCCGATTATCATCATCAGCGGAAGTTTACCTGAATTACCCCTAATCAACATCATTGCACTCACCTTTCGTGTTATCCAAGACCAGGTCTGAAGACCACTATGTCCACTCGCCTGTTTTGCGCTCTGTTCTTCTCACATGTGTTCGGCGCTATAGGCCGCCATTCGCCATATCCGGCGACCGAGACCCGCCTGGGGTCTATGCCCACATTCTTCACCAAATAGTTTGCTACGTTCGATGCCCTCGTGGCCGAAAGGCTGACGTTCGAAGGGTACAACTGATTTGCGGTTGGGAGATCACATGTATGACCCTCAACCTCAATTGCATTCGGCAAATCCTTCAGCATCATGCCTATATTGGTCACCACTTTTACTGCATTAGTGGAAAGCTCCACCTGTCCCTTCGCAAAGGTTATGTTGTCAGCCAGACTAATGACCAATCCGCGACTGTCCGCCCTCAGCTTAACTGTCTTGTCCAGTCGTTCCGCGCGAATGTACTCCTGCATGTGCCGCACAGTCTGCCATGGCACACCGGCTGTGTCACCAGTGATAGGAGACGGCTTCGAGCTGAACTGACCGTCACTCGCCAGGATTGACCGTCCCTGCCCTTCCACCAGCCCCGCGAATCCACTCCGAACGGAAACCGCCACTTGACGAAACTTGTCAATATTCAGTATGGACATAGAGTAAAGCATGATGAAGAAGGCCATCAGCAGGGTAATCATATCCGCATAGGTGAGCAGCCATCGAAGCATACCGCCGTCGTGCCCACCCTCATGATCCCCATCAGTTCTTCTTCGTCTTGCCATATCTATGCCGCTTTCGAGATCACTTCCACCCGCCGTCTAGATTGGATCTCGGACGCCAGTTCCTCGCGCATCTTCGGTGGCAAGTACGCCATCATCTTTGACTCCACCATCCGCGGATTGTCACCGGCCTGTATGGATAGAATGCCTTCAACAATCATGTCGTACGCTATTATCTCATCGGCCGTCTTCGATTTCAGTTTGGTGGCAATGGGCAAGAAAACCAGGTTCGCGAAAGCCACGCCGTACAGTGTGGCAATGAACGCCGACGCGATGGCCGGACCCATTTTGCCGGGCTGGTTCAGTGAAGACAACATCTTCACCAATCCCATAACCGTACCGATGATGCCCAACGTAGGTGCAAACCCTCCCATGGTGTTGAAGATACTCTGCCCGACTTTGTGCCGTTCCTGAAGGGAAACTATCTCCGTCTCCAGTATCTCGCGCACCATCTCAGACGGAGTTCCATCCATGACAAGCCTGAGACCGGTCTGCATAAACTTGTTATCAAGCTTGGAACAATCTTCTTCCAGCGTCAGAATGCCCTCGGTCCTGGCCTTACGCGCAAAGGCCACCAACCTTCGGATGATCTGAGGCAGGTCGGCTTCCTTATGAAAGAAAGCGTTCTTCAGTATGACCGGCACCCCGGCGAGCTGCTTTATGGAGAAAGCAATCGTTGTAGCGCCAACAGTCCCCCCTACCACAAGGATGAACGCCGCAGGATTAAGGAGATCAGCAAAGCGACCACCCTCCATAATCAGCGCCACTATCAGCGCACCCCAGGCAACCAGCAAACCTATGATTGTCGCCAGATCCATTTCAACTACCCCAAGTATCCCTTCACGCGGCGTCCGAGAAGTCCTCGATTTCGCCAGCGACAAACTCCTTGACCACTATTCCAATCCGCTGTCTGAAATGCACAACCTTGTCTATCACTTCATCCAGCGTCTCCTTCACCATCAGTTTCTTTCCGGTGGAGAGCGAGACCACCGTGTCCGGTGTAGCCTCAATGAACTCGATAAGGTCGGAATTTAGCACGATATGCGTGCCATTGATTAAACGCAAGTCAATCATACTTTCATTACCTCAGGAGCAGTGGCCCGAGCGGCTGCCCAGGCCACCGCATTACCGCTTACCGAATCAACTGCACCAGTTCCTGCAGTATCTGATCCGCAGTTGTGATAACTCTGGAGTTCGCCTGGAAGCCGCGCTGTGCGACTATCATGTTCGCAAACTCCGTAGGCAGGTCCACGTTCGACGACTCGAGGAAGCCGGCGTTGACCTTACCCATGGAACCGATTGCCGGAGGACTAATCTGCGGCAGACCGGAGTTGCTGCTCTCCACCAACATGTTATTGCCGATCTTGGACAGACCGCCTGGGTTGCTGAATGCACTCAAGGCAATCTGCGCGAGGGGCTGACTCGTGCCGTTCGTGAAGATACCGGATATGATCCCGTCCTGACCGATGGTGAAGTTATCCAACATACCCATCGGCAGACCGTTTTGGCTTGTGGCGCTTATTGTGGTATCACCAGCCAACTGCGTGATTGATCCGAACACCAGAGACGAGTCCAAGGGCGTTGACGCGCCGTTGGTCAGCGGAATGGATATGTTGCCGCTTGCGAACGGGCTGCGGCCCTGCCCGTCGAACGTGACAGAACCGCTGCCTACACTCATGCCTTCGGTGCTGGCCTCCCATGACCATATGTTTGCATTCTCAGTTGATGTCGAGAACACCGGCGCGTGGCCGCCCGCTGCGGTGTAGGTGGCGCTGGCTGACGTCTGCTGTCCGCTGGCGCTAGTGATTCTCAGAGAATAGCGATCAGCTCCGGCCGCAGCGCCTGCATCAACTATGGTGCATTTCGCTTCCGACGTGGCGTCTATCTTGTCGCAGAGATCCTGCAGTGTATCGGTTGCCGCTATGGTGACATCCACACTAGTCTGCGGGTCAGTGCTGGTCCCGATGGTCTTGCCGGTGCCGATTTTAAGTGTCAGCGTGCCGGTGCCAATCGTGGTCGTGTCCGTATCAGCATACCCATCAGATATCGTGGGCTGCTGCACCTTTGTGAAGTCCACACCCAGTGTATGAGCCGTGCCCAGAGTGTCGTAGATCAGCGCGCTAACAGACCGGCTCTGACCTGGGAAACTAGTTGAAGCCAGGTTGCCGCCGTATGTAACCTGAGTTGTCTGTCTGGCGATCTGCCCGACAGGCAGATTGATGAACGATGTTGGCTGGATCGGTATCGTCGAGTCTATCTTGCCGGTGATCTTGTCCGCGGCCCAGCCCAGCACCTTCAAACCTGAACCCGCCGCAACTAGAGCGCCGTCCGAGTCCACGTTGAAAGCGCCGTCTCTTGTGTAGAATCGGCCTGAGCCGTCACCCAGCATAAAGAACCCACTACCTTCTATAGCCATGTCAGTGACCTTACCGGTCGGCTGCATGGAGCCCTGGCTGTTGACAACGTCAATGCTGCCAACGCTCACACCGAGACCTACTTGCTCTGGGTTCGTGCCGCCGACAACGTTGCCTCGAGGCGCGGTTGCGCCCTTCACTGTCTGGTTGAACATCTCTTTGAAGCTCACTTTGCCGGCCTTGAATCCCACGGTGTTGATGTTCGCGATGTTGTTACTGATTACGTCCATCATGACCTTATGAGACCTAAGTCCCGTAACGCCATTGTACATTGCTTGAATCATTTTCCTTGACCTTTCTGATTCGGTGATTGATTGGTTTCTGATTGCCGCGAGAATACTCTCACAGCCTTGCGGGGCCTCCTCAGGTAAGGTCCGGCCCCAGGATTCGATGATGGAAACTACCACCTCCTAGAGAAGGCAGCGCGCTCACGTTCGGTCCAAACGTCCTACGCGATGACTACGCTGTCTATGTTCGTGAATATCCCTTCCTTCGTTCGCGCCTCGTCTACAGCCGTTATCACAACTCGGTTCTTGATGCTCACCACCAGCGCCAGGTCATCCATCATCACCAGCGACTGGTTCGACCCCTTGAGAGAAGCCTTGTCAACTGCTGTGTTGATGCGCTGCATATCCTGGTTCGATAGTGTGACGTGAGACGAGTCGAGACGCTTCTGTGCATGTTGGGATATCGTCAGTGCTTCCTGCCGCTGGGTCTCTTTGGCCAGCGTGGCAGCGAAACCGCCCGGTTTGCCGTTGGCCTGCTTTACTCCGGCAGACCCCTGGGATGATTGAATCCCTTTTGTTGTTAAATTAACTTGGTTAACCATTATTCACCGCCAAGTTGATGTCCACTTGACCTGCATCAGTGTCTACTCTTACTGCCAGCGCCGGCGATGCAGACGAGAACTCCACGTTCAACCCACGAAACACCGTAGGCCTTCCGATCTCGCAGCTAATCCCGCTCGTTCCGAGCAGGTTGCCGGTCTCCAAAGCGATCATATCTCCAAGCCGTACCAGTCCCGTGCCCGTCAGTCTGCCGAAACCATGCGCTTCCATTCCGGTAAGCAGTTCGGCCAACTTCTGAGCGGTCTGACTGGACATGCTGTAGACCACATCGCCCTGCAGTCTTCCGCTGACACGCGCGGCAATATTTACGCAGGCTGTGGGGTAAGTTGCCCCCATCAGCCCCAGAGGTCCGGGCGCCGCGCGTCCGCCTGAAACCCGTTCCAACACCGAGCAAGCCGCCTGGACGAATGGTTCCATGTACTCGACCTTCAAGATACCATTCCTTTCAAGCAAGCTGGTGTGCATACGGTTTATCATCTCCGAGCCTTTATCAGCAATTAGCGTGCCATGCTCGGACGCCTGTGCTTCCATACAGATCATTGACATTTGCCGTATCCACTCCCTATCAGTAAGTCAATGGGGCGCTCGGCTGAAACGCCGCTTCCACCCGAGCGCCCCACCTATGCAGAGCCGGTCTACTGCGTGACGCTGTACACGTCGGCGACCGGTATCTGCTTGGTTCTCGCTACTGTGACTATAGCGCCAGTGGATGGGTTCAATTCCTTCTGGTTCACTGTGATCACTACCTTGGCGCCATCTGAGGTGAACAGCACTCCCTGCACCTGTGCAGTGATGGGGGCTGCCACTTCCGCGCCGATGGAGTCCTTCACTACGTTGCCACTGGCATCAAGCTGAGGGTTAATCAGCTTGCCCAATGCGTCTTTCGCCGGAGTCGGGTCCGCCGCCGTGACCGTCTTGCCGATCATGGTGGAAGCGGACTGATTAGCCGCAAACAGATCGAAGTTCTTGCCCAACGCCGTTGCGCTGGTGTTCAAGGTCTGCATCTGTTCGAGACTGGAGAACTGAGCGAGCTGCGAAATGAACTCCTTGTCCTCCATTGGCGCCAATGGGTCCTGATTGCTCAACTGAGTTATGAGAAGCTTCAGAAAAGAATCTTTGCCCATCGCCGTTGTGCCAGCCGTGCTACTGGTCGTAGCCGGTGTATAGTAGGTCTGTGTGACCCCGCTTGTTATCATCTTGCATTCCTCCTGCTGCACTACGCGTTTCCCGCGCAGCGTTTGCTAGCTCGGATTATGCATGTCCCGCATAATCCGCGGCCTTCTGAGCATTATTCATGCTTTTCATGAATAATGCGGGCTAGGCGAGGTGGTCGAATCCACCTGCCGTACGTATCGTGCGGTTCGCTGCCTGCACAGGCTCGGCACCACCGTCAAGGATATCCTTGAACGATGCGCCATTCCTATGCGAAGCGTGACCGCGCCTGTCACCATGCGCATTGGCATGCTGAGCACCGGGCTGATCCGGCGTGTTCGCCAAAGACACATTGATTGAATCTACCGCTATGCCGGCGTCGGCCAACGATTGCCGCAGTGAAGTCAGATCCGATTGCAGCGCGTGCCTCGCGGCCTCCGTGCTGGTCTGGATACTGGCAACAACTGAGCCTTGCTGTGCCGAGACATTCATGTGAATGACACCGAGATGCGGCGGATCCAATCTTAGAGTCATGTTCGCACCGCCATCCGTCATCTGAATCTTGGCGGCCTGCACGAACTGATGGATTACCTTCTGCTCTATCACGCGTTCGGGCGCATTGAATCCCTCGGAACGTATAGCCCCTTCCACCGATCTCTCAATGGACGGCTGGATGCCTGATGCACCTATCGCCAAACCCGTGTCACCTTTTGCTCCTTGAGACTTCTGGTTTGTGGTAGCCTCAATGGCAACCGCAACCGTCGGCGCTGAGATCGCTTTGGTTAGATCAGCGGTCAACTCAGCAGTTGACAAACCGATACTGATCGGCTTCTTTTCCGAGTTCACCGACTGCCCGGCCTTCTCCGGCGACGCAGCGCTGATCTGAAGAGACAGCTTCTCTTTCAGCGTGGCATCTCCATCATGTGCAACCCGCGCGTCCACCTTCAGTTTCAGTTTCATCTGCTGATAGTCCGCACCGGCCTGCGCCATCATAGGAGCCTGCACATCCGGCAGCGAAGGCGCATCCTCAGCGCTTTTCTGCACGCTCGAATCCGACTGCGCCGTTTGGGCCGTCGGAACTGATTCCGCTTCACCGGTCTGCTGATCGGCTTGCATATGCGTCTTCTGTCCGTCATGATGCGCTTTTGCCGGAGCCGCTGTCGCATGTGGAGTAGTCTCGTTCACTCGAACGCCGACCATTTCAACCACTGCCGCAATGTCCGGGGATGATTGCGCTGCAATCGCGTCACCGGTTGCCGTCTGCTCCGAATTCTGAGCAACGGTGGTCGCCTGCGCGTGGGTCTGATTCACTGCTGCTGATTGCTGATCAGCCGACACCATAGCGGGCAGCGATTCGGAGTCTGCGCTATTCACCGGAGTGAGGAGCGCGGACACATCCTGCCGACCAACGGTTGTGGCTACCGGCGACGTGTTTACAGGCACACCGGTCGTGGCGTTCGTGGGGGCGGCTTCGGGTTTTGACGCTGTAACCACTGACGGTTCAACGACAGCAACCGTGGGCACAACATACGCTGCGCCGATTAAGCTCGAAGCCATGCTAGTGGACCCCAACAGATTGGTTGTGTCAGCAGACTCATCCTTTGACTCCGGATCAGCCCCCTCCACACCACCAAGCTGTTGTCCAGCCCATGATGCCGGATTGCTCACCTGTTGTGTCGTTTCGCCCAGGCTCTCCATTAAGAGCGACTGAAACGCTGACACGTCTGTTCCACCTGTTGTCTGGGCGGAACCAGGCTGCAACCCGGCTGCTGCATTCGTCCCTTGGGTAGACATCCCAACTAACAAACTCGCAAGCTGGTTCATATATTTCACCTCCTTCCATGTGAGATGATATGGTAAAAGCTCTGTTCGGCCTGTACCTGCTCATTTGTCGTCCTCCGAGTATGAATCAGTGTAACGGAGCACGTCGTTCACATATCGCTGGGTCTCCGCATACGGAGGCACCCCGCCATACTTGGCAACACTACCCGGCCCAGCGTTGTACGCCGCAAGAGCCAGTTTCGTGTCACCGCCAAAACGATCTAGTTGCTGTTTCAAGTAACGAACACCACCATCCACGCACTGCGCCGGGTCAGTGGCATCCACGCCCAACGCCCTCGCGGTGCCAGGCATGAGTTGCATCAGCCCCTGTGCTCCGGTCCGCGAAACAGCATCCGAGCGGAAACCCGACTCCGCACGAATGACAGCCTTTACCAGCGCGGGGTCTACTCCATGACGAGAGGAAGCTGACAAGATGATGGGTTCCAGATCCTTGGGGCATGAAACCGACTTCACCGACCTCGCCCGGTTGAGCGCATCAGCAAACGTAAAGTCACCGAGTCCTGATGTGTTGGTCAAGGGCGCTGACTTTGTATCTTCAAAGCCGGCAAACCTCTGCCGGATCTCCTCTATGCGCTCCTTAACGGCTTGGATGTTCTCCAGGTTCACGCGTGACCTCCGTCAGCCGCTCTGGATCTGGCGCGGTTGGTGCGAATGCTTGACAGGTCATCCAGGAACTTCTGATCCTGCGCCTGCGTTTCCACCCTATGCTCCACAATCTTGTAGTCCCGCAGCCTCTCCATCACCTTGCGATCCTTCGATGCCTCGACTACCTCAGCCGTTTTGCGGTTCTTCTGCTCGGCAGCGCGCATCACGTTCACTTCCTGCGACTGAATCTGCCGCACAAGATCATTCAAGTAGAAGTAGGCGGTCCGAATCTCATCCGGGCTACCTGCCGAGAGTTGCCTCTTCATTTTCTTTCTGAACGAGTCACGGGCGCGCATCATGGCGGTGAGCTTTCCGACCTCACGGTCATGCTCCGCCCTGACTGCCGCCAACTCACCGAGCAGCTTCTCTTCGATGCTCTCTCGATAATCCAGAACTCGCTGCAGATTGAACTCAAACTTCCTCATTCAGTAACCCCAAAAAGGTTCTCAACACTGGCAACGGTATCCGCAAACGGAGCCGGATCGTCCACGGCCTGACGCAGGAAACCGTTGACGGAATCTATGTGAGCCTTGGCGTAGTCAATCTTCGGATTGCTTCCGTCCGAGTACGCGCCGATGTTGATAAGGTCCTCAGCCGATTTGTACGTAGCAAGTATGTCTCTCAGAGCGCCGGCTGCCTCACGTTGTGCGGGAGCGCTGACATCAGGCATCAATCGGCTTACGCTCGCAAGCACATCTATAGCCGGATAGTGGTTCCGATGCGCGAGATCCCTGGACAGCACCACGTGACCGTCCAAGATACTCCGCACCGAGTCCGCTACAGGCTCGTTCATGTCATCACCGTCCACCAACACCGTGTACAGCCCGGTTATAGACCCCTTCTCCGCCGTCCCAGATCGTTCCAGCAACCTGGGAAGCATGGCGAAGACGGAAGGCGTATAACCACGCGTGGTTGGCGGCTCACCGACGGCGAGACCTATTTCCCTCTGCGCCCAGGCGACTCGAGTGACCGAGTCCATCATCAGCATTACGTCCTTGCCCTGGTCGCGGAAGTACTCGGCTATACTGGTGGCGAGCATAGCGCCTCTGAGCCTTGTGATTGCCACTTGATCCGAAGTGGCAACCACGACAACAGACCTGCTAAGGCCTTCAGGCCCCAGGTCTTTCTCCAGGAAATCTCTAACCTCACGCCCTCGTTCTCCGATCAGGGCGATAACGTTCACGTCCGCTTCCGTGTTTCTGGCAATCATGCCAAGCAGCGTGCTTTTTCCCACGCCGCTGCCTGCGAAGATGCCTATGCGCTGACCCTTACCGCATGTCAGAACACCGTCAATGGCTCTTACGCCAAACGCGAGCGGCTCGCGAATACGCTGTCTCTGAAGCGGATGCGGCGGTGTGCGACTGACCAACGACTCTTCATAAGCCTGAACCGGGCCGAGACCGTCAAGCGGTCTGCCCAACGCGTCCAGCACCCTGCCCAGCAGACCGTTGCCCACTTTCACCTTGAGGGATGTACCGGTGGCCACGACGTCGCTGCCCGGTGCGATCTCCTCCAGGCTGCCCAACGGCATAAGAAGCACTACATTCTGACGAAAGCCCACCACCTCAGCCAGGAGCGGCTCGGTATTGCGCTTGTAGTGTATCTCGCAGATCTCGCCCAGATGCGCGGCAGGCCCTCGCGATTCAACCACTACGCCGATTACCTGCGAGACCTTGCCGTTCATACGCATCGTGTTTAGCTGAGCGACTGTACGGCTATACTTATCCAGTTTCGGCGGCGACATTGTGCCTGCCGTCATGTGCTGCCTCCATGAGTGCGCGCTCAACCTCTCTGAGCTGGGTGTCTATGCGCGCATCCAGATTTCCGTTTTCCGCTTCTATCAAACAACCGCCCTGCTGCGTGCGGCGATCTTCAACTATCTCCAGAGATCGCATCCCGTCACAGGAACCCATGATCTCCTCTTTGTGTTCGCGCAGGAGTTCGTAGTCCGCTGGGTTCACGAGAATCTTCAGAGCCTGACGATCCTTGATCTGATAAAGCGCGATCTTGACCGTGTTCAAGACTACGTCCGGACTCTCATTGATCTCTTTGTGGACTACCTTACGAGCAACGTCCACGGCAAGCTTCAGAATCTCCGGCTCCACCGTAATCCAGAACTCATCTACCTGGCGTCTAGTATCTTCCAGCGTATCCGCCAGATGTTCCACGATTTCTGCACGCTCTAAGTCAAACGCTTTTCGCGCAGTGTCGTATCCTTCGCGGTAAGCGGCGGCACGTATTCCATCCGCCTCTGCCCGAGCCGATGAAACCATCTCCTCTGCTTCCTCTCGCGCCTTTTCCACTATGGATTTTGCGCGCACCTGCGGCGGATCGGTGGCTTCCCGCTGCAATTCCAGGGCATAAGCGAGATCACCCGGCTCAACCATGAAGTCACGGTTGGACTCGATTATCCGCAGCCGATTGGATTTGATCACTGCGCTCAAGCTGCAGCCTCCTTAGTGTCCGGTAAGGATATGATATTCATCGCCAGCAGATGGCGCGCGATTCCGGCAATCCTCTGCTGCGCGGCTTCAATGTCCCGAACCTTCACCGGACCAACCGCCTCCAGTGATTCTCTTAGCGCCTGTGCCGCCTGATCGGGAAGATTCTGCATGACCAACTCCCTCAGGTCGTCTTCTGCCGCTTTAAGTGCGGTCGTAAGATCGTCCGCATCAACCTCGCGCAGCACGAACTTCATGGACACGGAATCGAGTCTGTGAAAATCGTCAAATGTGAATGACCGCGAGCGAATCTGCTCCGCAAAACTTGGCTCGTCCTGCGACAGAGCGTTCATGATAGCTCGTCCGGTTGTGTCGCTGGCGTTGTTCAATATCTCTACAAGTGTATGCGCACCGGTCTTCGCAGAAGTCTTCTGGAGCGAGGCAGCAAGCCGGGTCTTCAACGACTGCTCAATGGCTTCAATAACCACCGGATCAACTTCTTCCATGCGACAGATCAGCAGCGCGAGTTCCGCTTGAGTCTCTTCATCAAACTCCGCTAGAACGGCAGCGGCCTTGCTTCTGGGCAAGCTGACCAACACCAGTGCGATGACCTGAGGCTGTTCTTCTGCAAGCAGGTCCGCAATCTGACCTGCCTCAGTGCGTGAAAGCGACTCAAACGGACGCCGTGTTGTTGATTGTGGCGTTTGGGGCCGCCCAGAATACGAACCGGCAATATCTGCGCTCGCAGCACGCTCAAACTCCGCGACCACGGACTTCATCACGCCGTCGTCCACCTGGCGCATGCTCACTATTCCGGCGGATAGTTTCTCTATCTCCTCTTCGCTCAGGTATCGGAACACCTCAGCAGAGGCGCTGGTACCCATGGCCACCAGCAGCAGGGAAGCCTTCTCCAAACCATTTAAGTTATCAGTTGTATTGACGCTCATGGTTCAACCCTAGCTTTCCGACATCCACTTTCTCAGTACTTGAGCCACCTCTTCGGGCGGCACTTCGCCTATAGTGGGAACCGGTGTGGCAGTCTCCATTATTTCCTCAACCACAGGCCGCTGCTGAGGCTGAGACTGCATTTGCGATGGAGCGGATATCCCATAGTCCTGCACCAGCACAGGCTGCTGCGGCACCGGAATCGAGATGTTCACCTGTTTGAGTATGGTCTTCAGGAAGAACAGGAATATGAACAGCAGCAGAATCGCGCCAACCGTCTTCCCGACTGACATGTACATCGCTTTGGCGGCAAGAGCAGCCATCTCTTTTTCCTGACCCTGCGTCGCCGAGGTATCAAACTGCACGCTTTCCACAACTATCCGATCCTTGCGTGCAGGATCAAGACCTATGCCGCACGCTGCGGATACCGTATTCTTGATGGCGGGAAGAGTTGCCGCATCTACCTTGCCGTCCACCATGACCGCCACCGACAACTCCTCTATTTCACCGGGAGCCTTAACCACGCGCTCCGTGGTCTTGGAAACCTCATATTTGGCAGTGCTTTCAGTTCTCAGATAGTTGTTCTTACCGCCCGATGCGGTATTCGCCTGCGCTCCGGGAAGTGTGCTTGCGATGCCCGCTGGGCCGCCTGTAGCTGCGGGCGCGACTGCACCGGCATTCCCGTTTCCGTAGCTTTCCTGCGTTTTCTGCTCACTGGTGAGTACACCGGTGTTCGCTCCGCCAGGCGAGAAGGTCTCGCTGCTGGTCTCGCGTCGGTCAAAATTCATCTTTGCATTCACCCGCACAACGGCTTTGTTAGGACCAAGCACGCGGGCCAGCATGGTGTCTATATCCTTCGCTATCTGCTGTTCCACTTGGCGCTTCAGCTTCAGTTTAGTGGAACTCATGCGAGCGTCGAGACCTGTGCCGTCGTCTCCGGCTTCTGACAGAAGATTGCCGTTAGTGTCAACCACAGTCACCTGGTTCGCTTTCAACCCTTCCACAGCAGACGATACCAGATGTACCACACCGCCAACTTGATCCGCGCTCAGTTCCATGCCGGGCTTCAACTTCAGAAGCACGGATGCGGTCGTCTCCGTCTGGTTCTCTGTAAACACGCTCTTCTCAGGGACCGCCATGGAAACTCTGGCCTGATCTACACCGTTGATCTGCGAAATCGTACGCTCCAGTTCGCCCTGCAAGGCGCGCTGATAAGTAACTTTCTGAGAGAACTCCGTCATGCCAAAACTATTCTTGTCAAAGAGTTCAAATCCGACATTCCCACCTGCGGGCAACCCCTGACTGGCAAGCTGCATACGTGTCTCATACACATTCTTGGTAGGAACTTTGATGACCGTGCCGTCTACTTCATAGGGCACCTTCTGCTCCTGAAGCTTGGCTATAATTGCGCCGGCATCGTTTGACTGAAGCCCCGAAAACAGAACTTCCATCTTCGGCTTGGATGCCACTACCGATACAATACCGAGCAGAACGATGCTGACAGACAAAAAGGCTGCACTTACGAACTTTTGTGTGTTGTTCAGTGTGCCCCAAAATCTCGCCAACGCCTGCAATGGTCCGAGTTTCTGCTCCATCTATCCTGTCCTCTCTTACTCTCAGTGTCTGCTATCTGCTAGTTCGCCGGTGCAAGTACCACCTAGACCGACGTGCGCATGACCTCGTGGTACGCATCAATGATCTTGTTCCGAATCGCCAATGTGAACTGCAGCGCAGTGCTGGCCTTCTGCATGGCTATCATTGCCTGATGGATCTCAACTGCATCACCGGACGCCAGTTTCGTCGCCATCTGGTCAGCCGAGGTCTGCAGGTCGTTCACATCCGTGATAGCCTTCTTCATGGTGTCGCCGAATGAGCTTCCGCCTACACCCTCAGCCTTGGTTCCGCCTATCTGCGGTGCGTTTAGTTGGCCGCCTATGCCGTCAATTTTCATAGCGAATAATCTCCTTAAACCCTGCCAAGCTCCAGAGCTTTTGTGCTCATGCTGCGCGAAGCGGTTATTGCCTGCACATTCGCCTCGTAAGCCCTGGTCGCGGTGATCATATCCACCATCTCCTCGACCACATTCACATTCGGCATTGCCACCATGCCGTCTGGTCCGGCATCCGGGCTGGATGGATCGTAGACCATCTTCGACGGCTCCGGGCTTTCCACCACCCCGGCTACTTCCACGCCGCCGTTCGCGCCGTCGAGTTTGCCGGAATGAGCCTGGAAAATCACTTCCTGCTTGCGGTACGGCCCACCCTTATCCGTGCGTGTGGTGGTGGCGTTTGCGATGTTATTCGCAATCACGTCCATGCGCATACGCTGGGCATAAAGTCCCGACGCGCTTATGTCAATGGAGGAAAAATTACCCATCTCTATCTACCTTCCCTGATCGCGATCTTGATCATGCTGCCCCTCAGATTGAGCAGTTGGACCAGGCTATCGTACTGCAGGTTGTTCTTATTCAATTCTGCCATCTCGATGTCAATGTTCACATTGTTGCCATTAGGACCACGGGGAGAGGCTTCGTCCAGCTCCACTTCCGGCTCCATTTCAGAGACTCTGTCCTTCGTACTATCGTCATCGCCGGACGCAAGAGCCGACTTCAACTGCTCGTCGAAGCTGACCTTTGACCGGGTGAAACCGGGCGTCTCTACATTGGCGATGTTATCCGCTATTACTTTGTGCCGCGCACCCGCCGCATCAAGCGACTTGGCCAGCACGACCGACGTTAAGTCATTAAGATAATCTACCATTTTCATCAACCTCCAATGGCAAGCACAGGCTATACAGCAATTCCCGTGCCAGGTGGGTGTGGTGAAAGCAGAGGTGACTCTCGGCGGGCGCACTAAGCTGCCAGACGATAGTCCTGCGAAAGCACTCTAAGCTGCGCTCTGTACTTGGCAACCGTGCGTCTGGCGATCTCAAAGCCCATATCTTTCAAACGCTTGGCGATCTCGTTGTCGCTCATAGCCTTGCCGTTCGGTCTTTCGGATGCCAGTTTTCTGACCAATTCCTTAACGGGCAGCGCGGAATCGAAGAAAATGTCGAAGGGTATGACTTCGCCTGTCGGAAGCTGCATGTTCTTGTCGGTAGTGGCGCGGCACACGGTGGATTCATGCACGCCCAGCTTGTCGGCCAGGTGCTTCCGGGTCAGGGGCCGCAGATATGAGGAACCATTCACGATGAAGCCGGTCTGCTCCGCCACGATGGCATCAACCACGCGCCGTAGAGTGGACTTTCTAAACTCAAGCGATTCGATGAGCACTCGCGCGCCTTGTACGCACTCGCGGATGTGCGTTCTCTCCTCTTCGGTGAAACCACCGAGCCGCTTCTGCATCTCCGCGTAGAGGCTGCTGTACGCCTCATCCAGTGCAGCCTGCCCGGTGACAGGATCAAGTATCTCGGCATTCAGTCCCGTGTCCGTGCTGCGCACGAGGACGTCAGGCACGCACCTGGCCTCACGCTTCGGCGCCAGCTTCTCCCAGGCATCGCGGAACGAATCAGCGGGATGGGGCGTCAGGTTCTCCTTGATGAACGCGAGGGCATCCGTGATGTTCTCTGCCTCTACGCCCAGCGCTCCGGCGAGGTTGTCCAGTCTCATGCGCTCGACGGCCTCCCAGTGCTCACGCAGGATTATCTCGGCAAGCTGCTTATCGTCCGAGTCGTCGTCAATCTGCGCGATCTGCAGTGAAAGGCATTCGCGAAGGTCGCGCGCGCCCACCCCGGCAGGCTCCAGCGACTGAACCACTCTCAGAACTTCCTCGATCTGAGGGACGCTCATCTGAAACTCAGAGGCAATCTCGATCAGCGGCTCGCGAATGTAGCCGTCTTCATCCAGGCTGGCGATCAGGAACTCGGCAATACGCCTCGTCTCGCCGTCCGCCACTGTGCTGATCTGTTCCATCAGGTATTCGGTCAGTGAGGACGGGGCCGCCACGAAGTTGATAGCCTCGCAGATTTCATCATCGGCGGGAGCGGTGTACATTTCTTCGTCCCAGTCATCCGAGTTGTCGGTGACATCCGCTTCAACGGTCAGGGTTTCGGAGCCGCAAGTGGGACAGAATCCGCCCATCAACGCGCCGCCGCAGACCGGGCACATCGCCGCGTCATCGGACATAACCAGCGCGGGGTTTTCGGCAAGCTGCTCCTGCACAAATTGCTGCAGGTCTTGCATGCCCATTTTGAGGATGTTCTTGCCAAGAAAGTGATCCGGGACCATCCCGGCGTTTTGATGCTGTCTTTGCCCAGCGCCTACGTGCATAGCCATCTTAGTTCTCCCCGTCCGAATCTGCGTTGGTAGTGAGCGCCAGGTCCAGCGCTTTTATAACATCGTCGAGGTTGAAAGGCTTGTCAATGCAGGTGAACGCACCGTTGCTGCACGCGAGGTTTACATCGGCTCGGTCGGCGTATCCGGTCATGATGATCACCCCGGTGGTGGGATGCTCGGCGAAAATGAGGTTCGCCAGATCAAGACCTGCCGGAGAGTTGGAGAGGAAGACATCGAGCATTGCCGCATCGAATCGCTTTGCGGCAAGTTTCTCACGGGCGGAAACCGCGTCATGGCATACATCCACCTCGTATCCCTCGGATTCGAGGAGATCGGCCAAAACGTCGGTCAGTCCCTTTTCGTCATCCACTACCAGAATCTGTGCAGTCACTAGCCCTTTGCCCCCATAACGGGAACGCCGCTGTGAAGGTGCATCCGCCTTCCTTCTTTCTCTCAACTTTCAGGCTTCCGCCCATCTTGCGCGTCATCTCCAGACTGACCGTCAGGCCCATTCCTCTGGCCTCATCGCGCGTCGAGAAGAAAGGATCGAAGACTCTGGGAAGCACGTCTTCCGCGATCCCGGGACCGGAATCGGAAATCCGAACCCTTACATCGGAAAGGCCTGCGCAGATGTGTACGCTTATCGGCCTATCCTCTGAAACAGCCGCTGCATTCGAGAGTATCTCAAACGCCACCCTGGTGAGCCATTCTCTGTCTGCCTTCACCTCGGGTATGCCGCGCTCATTGTCCAGCGCCAGCATGATACGACTGTTCGGGTAAGCATACCGAACCAGGTCAGCGGCCTCCATCACGGCCTCGGACAAATCCACTTTGCGCAGTTCCGGGTCACCGGGTCTGGTGAAGTTCAGAGCTTCGCCGGTGATGCGTGCGCATCGTTCCGTGTGACTCTGAATCGCTTCCAGATACCCGAGATAAACTCGGAGCGTGTCGGGATCGCCGATGTCTCGTTGGAGCCGCCTTGCGAGCAGTTGGGCATTGCCGGAGATCGCACCCAGAGGATTGTTGATCTGGTGGGCGATCCACCCGGCTAGCCTTCCCGCCGCTTCCAGGCGTTCGGCAGCTACGGTTTCCATCTCGGCCTTCGGTTTCTCTTTCGCCTTACTCGGCTTGCGACCGCGCTTGGTTCCTGAGCAACTCAAAAGGCCCTCATTCCGGTAGCCACTAAGATTATCGGAGGGGTTTCGCTGTATCATCAGGGTCAAGCACAGCAATTTCCGTGCCAAGCCCGTATTCCCTGATTTTATTGCGAAGGGTTTTGCGGTCAATTCCGAGGGTTTGCGCGGCTTTTGTCTGGTTCCAGCCGCACTCTTTGAGCGTGATTTCGATGTGATCGCGCTCGACATCAGCGAGTGATCTAGGACCGGTAGCCACACCTTTTTCCGTTATCTCCGGGGCGGTTTCCTCACCAAGCTGGATATGCTGGGGCAACAATCGCCGACCGTTACAGAAGACAACCGCTCGGTGTATGCAGTTTTCGAGTTCCCGGATGTTACCCGGCCAGGAGTAGTCCTGTAGCAGAGCCAGCGCTTCGGGGACGATTCCATCTATCTCCTTGTGGTTCTCCTTGCTGTACTTCCGAATGAAGTGTACGGCCAGCTCCGGTATGTCCTCTTTGCGATCCCTGAGCGCGGGCAGGTTGATAGTGATGACATTCAGGCGATAATACAGGTCATCACGAAACTCACCTTCCGCAATCGCCTTCTTCATGTCCTTGTTCGTCGCCGCCACAATCCGAACGTCAACCGTGATGGTATCGCTGCCCCCTACCCGCTCGAACTGCTTCTCCTGCAGCACGCGCAGAAGCTTCAACTGCGTGGCCTGAGTGATATCGCCTATCTCGTCAAGAAACAGAGTGCCGCCGTCCGCAGACTCAAACCGCCCGATGCGGCGGGCCACTGCGTTGGTGAACGCGCCCTTCTCGTGGCCGAAAAGCTCACTCTCCAAGAGCGACTCCGGCAGCGCAACACAACTAACTTTCACAAACGGCTGACCGGCCCTCGGACTCTGGTAGTGGATCGCCCGCGCCAGGTACTCCTTGCCGGTGCCGGTCTCGCCCAGTATGAGCACGGACGCGTTGCTCTCCGCCACCTGCGCGGCCAGCCTGTACGCCTCCTGTATCTGAGGGTTCGAGCCGATGATGTTCTCGAAATTGTGATGAATTTTGAGCTGGTTCTTCAGGTACTTGTTCTCGTCCATGATGCGGTCGTGTTCAAGCGCGCGCTCAGCGATCATCTGGACTTCGTTGAGGTCGAAAGGCTTTGTCACGTAGTCATACGCGCCGAGCTTCATCGCCTCAATCGCGCTCTGCATTGACGCATAGCCGGTGATCATGACGACGGCGATTCCCGGCTTGTGTTCCTTGAGATCGCGAAGCACCGCCAGCCCGTCCATGTGCGGCAGGCTGAGGTCGCACAGCACCAGGTCGTAGTCGCCGCTGACCGCCGTCTTCAGTCCGACTCGGCCGTCCGATGCCTGCTCGACCTCATACCCAAGATCAGTGAACAGATCAGCGAGCACCGCCCGAATGCCTTCTTCGTCGTCTATGATTAAGATGCGTTTTGCCATCGTATCCGTCTTACTTCCTTCTTCTGCGTCCGGCCAGCGCCGCAGCCACTATCGCCGGTAGTTCATCCATCTTCACTGGTTTGGAGAGTACAAGGTCAACCTTCGACGATGACAGGCGATCCTCGTCCACTTTCGCGCCCCAGCCCGTCAGCAGCACAACCGGCGTATCGTGACTGCACTCCTTGATTGCTGCGGCCACTTCCCAACCCGACATGTCAGGCATGCCGAGATCGGTGAACACCAGGTCGTAATGCTCTTTCGTAAACATGTCCAGCGCCTCAGATCCGCAGTTCGCCGCGCGCACAGTATGACCATGTTCCGTCAGCATCTCCGCCAGCACCTTGCCGAACATCTCCTCATCGTCAACCACCAGTATGCTCACGGACCCAACCCGTTCTAACTTCGGAGCGGACGGAAGCTGTTCGCCGGGCGCCGACTGAGATACCGGCAGCCAGATGGTAACGGCAGTCCCCTCGCCCTCCGCACTCTCTATGGTGATCCTGCCTCTGTGACGCTTGACGATGCCGTATGCCACGCTCATGCCCAGCCCGGAGCCTTCCACACCCTTCGTGGTGAAGAACGGGTCAAACACCCTGTTCCTCACGGCATCGCTCATGCCTGCGCCGGTATCCGCTATCCTGATCCATACAGTCGGTTCATCATGGCCCGTTGAAATGCTCAGCTTCCCGCCGGTCGGCATGGCCTGAACCGAGTTCAGTATCACGTTCGCCAAAACTTCTCTGATCTCAGGGGCGATTCCCGCAGCGTAGACATCCGCGGCTAGTTCCAGATCAACGTCAATCCTGCAACCATTTGCCTGTGCGCTATTCTGCCAACTCGGCTTCATCACCTCAACCACGGTTTCTGCTAACGCACTCAGATCTACCGGCGCTGTGGTTTCATCCGGCTGAACACGAGTGAACTCCTGGATGCGGCGGATGGTCTCGGCTCCATCTAGCGCGGCCTGCTCCACGGCGCGAAGCCGGTTCTGCGTCTTCTCATCCTGGGCAGTACGAAGCAGAAGCTGGATGTTGCCGAGTATTATGCCCAGCGTGTTGTTGAAATCATGGGCGACACCGGCGGCAATTTCACCAATAGCGCGAAGTTTTTCGGACTGCAGAAGCTGATCCTGTGTCGCCTTCAACTCCTCATAGGCAGACCGAATTTGCCTGTAAAGACCCGCGTTCATTTCCTCGAGATGCCGTCTGCGCGTGATGTCGCTGTAAACGTCAATACGTCCTGTGGAATGGCCGTCACCGTCAAGTAATGGAGCGCTGTAGCAGTGCAGAACGCGGCCATCAGGAGCGGCCAGTTCAAGTACATCCTCGGCTATCTCGTCCGCATGGCTCAGCATCCACTCGGCACGGCTATCAAACTGCTTGGGATCGGCAAACCTGAAACGCAACGCCGGCATCGAGTCAGCAACTGTCAACCCCATGATCTGCACGGCATCAACTCCCAACAGATCGCAAACTCTGGGGTCAACAAAGCAGACCCTGTGCTCTGCATCAGTGACAATCACTCCTCTGGCGCTGGCCTGAGCAGGCAATGTAAACGATAGCGAATCCAAGCTGTCCTGGGAATCCGCTGGTTTTTCGCTCTTTTCGGACAATAGAACCCCCGTAGGCCACTAGCGCAGATTATGCATGTCCCGCATAATCCGCGGCCTTCTGAGCATTATTCATGCGTTTCATGAATAATGTGGGCTAATCCTACATGCGGCTTAGCGCGCGCTTTGCGACCGCCGCCAGATCAGGGTCACTTGCCTTTGCAAGTCTCTCCAACGTCGGCTTTGCGCGCTGGTCGCCCGTTCTGCCTAGCGCATATGCAGCCCACCTTTGAGCATTCACATCTCCACCGGCAACTGCAAGTAGTGCAGGCACGGAATCAGGCCCTATACCTGAAAGCGCCTCTGCCGCCCGATATCTCGCAGTTTCACTCGGCGATGACTTCAACACAGCCATCAGCCCAGGAATGGTGCGGACGCCGATCTCAATCAGTGATGCCACCGCGGCCTCCCCCACCTCATCGGCGCTGTCGCTCAACATTGCTATCAACACATCGGGATGACCGGCTGCCGTCTGCACGCCGAGGCCGTTTGCGGATGATGCGCGCACTGCCGGGTCAGCATCCTTAGCCATACGCACCAACACCGCCGCTGCAGCAGGTGAATTCGTTTGCTCCAAACACCGTGCTGCTGATTCGCGCACGATTTTGCTGGGGTCGGAAAGCTTCGCGGCAACAACTCCGACCACGGGATCGCCCATTCTCTGCAAGCCGCTGATGGATGATGAGCGAACTTTCAGATCCAAATCGCCGAGCACACTCACCAGCGCCGCAGACGCCTTAGCGCCGCCGATGACACTCAACGCCCGAGCGGTTCGCGCCCTTACCTCGCCGCCGTCCTGCGATCCGATAAGCACGGATATGAGCAGGTCCGACGAGCGCGGATCACATATGTCGCACAACGAGCTTATCGCCAACATACGCACAGCCTTGATATCTTTGGTCGCAACCATGAGCGCAGGAGTAGCATCCATGCTCTTAATCTTGCCAAGCGCGCTTGCGGCTGCCATGCGCGTATCCTGATCGTCTTCTTTCAGCAGCGCAACCACTGGCGGGACGCTGGGTACACCCAGACGGATCAGCACATCAATGGCAGCGCCTCTGGTGTCAACAATCTTGGCGGCTGGTTGAACCAGTGATATGACCTTGGGACCAATTCCGACAAGGGCATCCTTTGCGCCGTTTCGCACGTTTTCATCGGAGTCTTTCATCGCTGGAATGAGCAGATCAACGTGATCCTTGGCAGCGCCGATCAACACCTTCACCACGCGAGCGCGGACATCCTTATCCGTGTCTTTGAGCAGGATGAGCGACTGCTTGACGGTCAACTCACCGGACGTCTTGTCCACCGCATCCATGGCCTTTATGCGGTCTTTGGGCTGCATCGCCTGCACTACGTCATACAGGCGATCAATTTTCATCAGCCGCGTAGCTGCCGCAACCTTGGCCGACTCACTCCCGGCCCGAAGGTCGCGCGACAGCCCCTTCAACTCAACACTACGCACGATACCATTCACGATACCGTATCCAACCAACAGAATAACTATTGCGAGAAAGATTTTCTTGCCCAATCGAATGCTCCTGTCGAAAAGAATAACTAGCATGGATTATGCATGTTCCACATAATCTGCGTCCTTCTGAGCATTATTCACACGTTCCGTGAATAATGCGGACTATCTGCCAAACGCCATAGTGGCGATGACCGAACACAAAACTAGAATCACGCCCCAAACTCTCCATTTCGATGCCGTAAGCAACTGCATGGCTATCAACAGGCTCAGCAACGTGCCGGCCACCGACATTGCCACAAGATCAGCCGATTTCATCTGCGCAATAGCCGACCGCTGAGTGAACTGGCCCACCACTGCGAATATGGCCACCGTCGCTGCGGCACTGGGGACGACTTTCTCCGGTATCCCCAGATCAGCAACAATGCTCATTATCAACAGCATGACGTACAGCAGGCCGGATGTAACCAGACCCGCCGCATCCGGCTGATGGTCTTTTGATACAACCAAGCGCGCCAGTACAGGCATCGCGCATATCGCGAGCAGCGGCACATACCACCACACAACTTCAGAAAACGACCTGCGCGGCGGAACGACCTGCATGGAAACCGGGACACTAATCTTTTCGCCGTCCACTTCCAGGAGCAGTTGATCCTGATAGGTACCCGGTTGCCAGATTGTCTTCGTGTCTCCTGTTGCGACGAGCGTCTGATTCCTTCGGTTGAAAGACTGAGGGGTGACCGCCAGCCACCCGGGAAGCGACGCCACCCGGCCCTCGATCCGCCCACGGCCCGGAATGCGCATACGCAGCTTGCGGCTGCCCAACTCGCCTTTGCGAACCTTGCCAAAATCCAGTTCGTCCGGGATTACTTCTACGTCCGACTCAATCTCGGAATCCTCAGCAGACTGAAGGGCAGACGCTTCCGGTCCGGCAGTAGATGCGCAACTCAACGGAACCTGACCACCGACCGATGTAAGAATCTTCGCAATATCGTCACGCATGAAACCGGCAGACTGATAACGCTCTGCCTTATTCTTCGCCAAAGCTCGCGAAATAACCTGCTCTAGTTCGATAGGCAATGATGGATCAGTCTCCCCAAGCGGCGATGGGCTATCTTCCGATACAGTCCGCCTCCACGAAAACGGGTCTTTTGCCTTATCCGCCTGGAACGGACGTCTGCCTGTAAGCATCTCGTAAAGGGTGACCCCAACCGCCCAAGTATCCGATCGGCTGTCCGAGCGTTCCTCCTCCGCAAAGTCCTCCGGCGCCATGTACGCGTATGTGCCCGCGCCCCCGGCGTATGAGCCGCTGCCGAGTATCTCAGCCAGCCCGAAGTCGGCGATTTTAGCCGCTCCCTCCTTGGAGATCAATATGTTCGCGGGTTTGATATCCCTGTGTACTATGTTGTTCTTGTGAGCAAAATCGAGCGCATCACAGACCTGAAACGCCACGCTCAACGCCTCGCGCACAGGCAGCTTGCCGTGAGTCCGCAGATATTCATGAAGGTTCGTGCCGTTCACGTACTCCATGTCAATGATCAGATGCCCGTCAATCTTGTCCACACCGTTCACCTGCACGATGTTCGGATGGCGCAGTCGGTCAAGCACCCTCGCCTCTTCCAGGAACCGCGCCTCATCGCCGGACTGAAGGCTGATCTCCTTCAGCGCGACGTGCTTGCCGAGCAGGGTGTCCCATGCCAGGTAGACAATGCCGGATACTCCGTGGCCTAGAACGTCCAGCTTTTCGTATTTTCCGATCATGCCCAGGCTCATGGTGACGGCTCCTTCTGCTCACCGATCTTGGGTCGGATGACCTTGAGCCTACCGCCGTCAATTACGAACACGCTGCCGTTCTTGTCAACAGCCAGCGCTTCCGGTAACATCAGCTTCCCTTCGCCTATAACGCACAGGAACAAGCCGTCTTTGCCAAACTTGAGTATCTTTTTGCCGACCGGGTCGGATACGTACAGATTCCCATCCGTATCAGCAGCCGCCATCTGGGTGGGCGTATGCTTCACGGGCTTGAACGTACCGCGCGCTGGGAACGTGGCGAGCGTCTTGCCGTTGCCGTCAACCACCATTCGCCGCGCCTGGGTATCAACGACATTCAATCGCTCTGCCTCATCTAACGCGAGGAATCCCTGCTGCAGCGGCTCGTAGGTCAGCGGCACGGGGTCGCCGTAAACTGTCGCACTGACTGTCGGCTTCTCGGCGACGACCTGCTTTGGCGTCGGCTTCAGGAAAATGAGATACCCCGGCAGCGCCCCTATCCCAAGCCCCAACAGCAGACCTATAAGTAGCGGAATCACCCACGAGATGCGCTTCGGTTCCTTCTTGACTGCCCGGCGTTTGACTGACGTGCGCGTGCCGAACACAGCCAACACCACTGTGACGTTATCACTGCCGCCGTTTTTCAGTGCGGTCTTGACCAGCCGATCACAAGCCTCATCCACGTCGGACGAACCGCACAGAATATCGGCAATCTGGTTGTCGGGTACCGGCCCGGTCAGCCCATCCGAACAGAGCAGCAGCACGTCGCCCTGCGCCAGGTCCACGCTGCCGACCGCCGGCTGACAGTCTGCCTCAAGGCCGACCGCTCGTGTGATGACATTGCGGAACCTACTCTGTCTGGCCTGCTCCTCGGTAAGCTCGCCCGTGCGCACCTTCTCGGCCACAAAAGAATGGTCCTCGGTCAGACGAAGAATCGCGCCATCCCGCAAGAGGTAGATGCGGCTGTCACCCAGGTGCGCGAAGAAAGCCTTGCCGCCCTTGATCGCTGCGGCGGAGCAGGTTGTACCCATCCCCTGAAGTTCAGCTTTAGTGGACGCCTCGCCAAAGACTTTTGAGTTAGCAGTGCGCAGACCTTCTCTCAGACTCGACGAAAGGTCATCCGCCACCGCCCCAGACAGAAACGCGTCACGCACGGAGCTGACGGCCAGGCGGCTGGCCACCTGACCAGACGCACGACCGCCCATGCCGTCCGCGACAATGAGCAGGGCATCCGCGCGCCCGCCGAGTTCGGCGGCGTTCAGCGCGAGGTAGGAGTCTTCGTTCTCCTGCCTGCGCCCGATATCCGTTTTGAAGGCTGTTCTGATTCCAGGTTCATTCATGGGTCATCAATCCGCATTCCGCCTTAGCAGGCCGATCATGTAAACCATGAACAACGACAGGCCGACGAGCAGAATATACTTCAGTATACCGAGTAAGTAGTCAAGTCCGCTAATCCACTTCATAGCGCACCTCCACATCCCCAAGCTTGATACGGTCTCCAGCGGACAGCTTGACCGGTGAGCCGTGCAGAATCACCACGCCGTTGACCACCGTGCCCGATTCGCTGCCCAGGTCTTCGACGTAATAATTTCCGCCGCCCTGAGAGAATACCCGCGCGTGGCGTTGGGCAACCGAACGATCCTCAAACCGCACGTCACTGGTAAGCGACCGACCGATCACCACATCAGACGCCAGCCGAAACTCCTCAGTCCGCCCACCCCGGTCTATCATCAAGCGAGGACGACTCTGCAAGCCGGTAACGACAGGCGCGCGCACGCCGGACTCCTCAAACGTCATCTCCGTCCCGCCCAGGCGGATGACATCGCCGCTTCGGAGGAGCGCCGAGGACACCTTCGCGCCGTTTACCCACAGGCCGTTCGTACTGCCGAGGTCGCTGACCGTGAAGCCGTCAGCCCCAAGCGATATCTGCGCGTGACGCTTGGAAACCATGCCGTCGTTCTCGATCACGATGTCGTTGTTCAAACGCTGCGACCGGCCAATCGTGACAGTCGGCTTCGTCAGAAGGAACTGGCTCGTTGAACCATCCGCCTTCTTTATGTTCAAGCAAGGCGGCGCAACGGTGCTGGCATCGTAGACATCGGTTCCGGCAACCGTGTACTCCTCTTCCTCATACGGCTCATACGGGGTGCCCGGCACGGCCTGCGGAGGCGCGTCCAGCACGGGCGGATCGCTCTCCTTCTCCATTAGGCGAACGTCCCACTTGGCCTTGACCGTCAACTTCTGAGGCTGAGACTCACCCTCGGCCTGCTCCATTTCCTGAATCGTGAAGTCAAGCAGCCCACGAACGTAATACTTGTTCTGCGACATGTACTTGCGAAGTGCGGACTCAAACTCCTGTTTATCCAGAAACGCAAGCAGGTACTCGCGCTCGTCATCACTCTCGAAAGCGATCTCCAGCACGTATTTGTTCGGCACATAGACGCGGTTGTCCAGCCCTTCCTTGCGGTTGTCCTCCATGGCGCTGACGACCTTGCGGAGGACATCCTTCGGGCGAATGTCGCTCACTGCATCGCCAAACCACGACTCGTACCATCCCGCAAACGCCTTGTTGATCTTCTCGAACATATCCATGTGGGACCCTCCGGATGATAAGTGATAAGTGATACGTGAACGGCCGTGACGGCTCAGAACGTCTCGAAAAGCAGTTCGCTCATCACGTGTCATGTGTCAGAACGCTGCTTTGACTATCTCGCGGCAGATCGGCGCGGCTGCTGCCCGACCGTAACCGCCATTTTCCACGACTACCGCAAACGCAATTCGCGGATCGTCCACCGGCGCAAAACCCACAAACCAGGAGTGCGGCATTTTGTCGCCCTGATCGTTCTCCGCGCTGCCGGTCTTGCCCGCAACGGAAACGCCCACGCCGTTGAACACGCCTTTGCCGGTGCCTTTGGATACTACATCCGCCATCATCTTCCGCAGCGCATTGGCAGATGTAGCACTCAGCGGACGGCCCATCTCAACCGGCATCACCGTTTCCAAAGCCTTCTCGTGCAGACTTACGTCCTTGACCAACTGAGGCTTCATCATCACTCCGCCGTTCGCAATTGCTGCCACTACCCGCGCCATCTCCAGCGGCGAAACCTGAATCGTCCCCTGCCCATAAGCGTTATCAGGCAGGTCCTCCGCAAGCTTCTTCGGCGGCGGAATACGGCTCAACCGATACTTCCTGGTCATATCGTACAGCTTGTTCGGCCCAAGCGCAATCCCCATGCGTGCAAAGAAGACATTGCATGACACGCGAATCGCCTTCGCAAGGCCCGTCAGCCCGTGCGCCCGCATCTCCTCAAGATCGGTTATTCGCCTTCTGGAATAATTCTTGCTGTCGTAGCTCCACCGCACGTTGAACGCCTGATGCGCGCAGTTTACCAATAAGTCCACACCGTTTTCCAGCGCAGCCGACGCGGTAACCAGCTTAAACGTTGAGCCGGGCGGATAGACGCCGTTCATTGACCTATCGAACAGCACCGACTCGCCGGTTCTGTCGTTATTATACGCCATCCACTTGCCTGTTGTTAGCTCGTTGGGGTCAAATCCCGGTATGGACGCCGCCGCCAAAATCTCGCCGGTGTAAACATCAATCACCACCGCAGCCGCGCGATCCTTCCGCCTGCCGTTCCGCTTGTCCCGCACAGCGCCCGCGAACTTGACCAGCGCCTTCTCCACAGTCGCCTGCAGATCAGCGTCCACTGTAAGCCGAACGTCCTTGCCTTCAAGGTTGGTCTTGTAGGGCGTGAACCTGCGCCGATAGAGGGGCAGCAACTGCGCATAGTCCTCAAACCCGCGCAAGTCGTTGTTCCGCCACTTTTCGTATCCAATCGGCCCGCCGCAGCGCGGATCAACGTAGCCGACGATGTGCGACATAGACTGACCATACGGATAATAGCGGTCCATCGGGCGATCAGCCGCAGTATCCACAGCGCCCAGTTGCTGCAGTTCTGATGCCCGCGAGGTCGCAAGCGGTTTACCGTTTCTGTCGTAGATAGAGCCCCTGGGTATGCTCGCGGCGATGGACATCAGCCTTGGGTTGATGTGCGGACGGACGAATCCATCGGCATCCGGCGTGGTAACCGTCATTCCGGCGATTTGGTCGGACTTCACGCCCTGAACCCAGATCAGTCTGCCGATTCCCGCGACACCGAGGATCAACACCAACAGCCCGGTGAGCAGCCCGGAGACCGCGCCACGGAATTCCCTGCGCACGTCGAGCGAATCACGAGTTCCGTTCGCGGAGATGTTCAGCAGCAGCCCGACCATGAGGAAGGACGCCACCAGCGACGACTTGCCGAAGCTGGCGAACGGGAAAGTTACGCCGGTGAGCGGGAGAATGCCGAGAACGCCGAACACGATGATAACGATCTGTATGCCAAGCAGAGTAGAAATCCCCACCGCGAGGAACCGCTCGAAATCGGTTCGAGCATGAAGCGCGGCGCGGTATCCACGGGCGATGATGATGGAAGACACTATCAGCGTAAACAGCGAGCCGACCAGGCCAAGTTCCTCGCCGATTGACGCGAAAATGAGATCTGACCCCGAACGCGGCATGAACGCCGGTTGCCCCAACCCAAGGCCGCTGCCGAAGACCCCGCCAGTGCCCAAACCCCACAGCGCCTGGCCGAGCTGCATGCCGTTTGCGTGAGCGTTCTTCCACGGCCCAAGCCACATGTCCACGCGCACGTCGAACACCCCAAGGTGCATGACATATGCCAGCCACCCCGTCACGCCCACCGCCGCAACACCCACCGCAACGAACGAAAGCTTGCCGGTCGCCGCGTAGAGCATGCAGACGAACATGCCGAACAGGATGAGCATGGGTCCAAGGTCCTTGACCAGCACAAACGTGAACAACGATAGCAGGTACATCACCAGCAGTGGACCGATGTCGCGGAACAGCGGCATGGTGAATGTGCGCCTCGGGCCGGTCTTGTCCATGAGCGCCGACCACCTGTCCGCCAGGTAGCTCGCGACGAAGAAGACCAGCGCGAGCTTCACGACTTCAACGGGCTGGAATCCGAACAGCTTGAGCTTTGCACCGCCCGGCCCACTGCCAAACACGGCTAGCATGAGCGTCAGAAAAACCGCCAGCAGTGCGAATATGTAAGTGTACCGCCATGGACGGAACGACCGGAACTTCGCCGATAGAGGAAACGCTGCCACAACGATGCCGATGAGTATGCCCTGAATCTGGCGGGTGTAGACATCCGTGTCGCGCAGAGGGTCCTTAATGCTGAACAGGATCAGCGCGCCCAGCCCGGACAGCAGCAGCGCGCACGGCAGAATGTACGGATCGGCGAACGCACCTCTGCGCCTCAACGCCGCATGCAGGACGAAGAACGCCAAGATGAGCAGCCCGGCATACAGCCAGTAGTTGAATACAACCTTACCGGAATTGCGAACTATGAGACGGTTATCGAGCCGCGTGACCATATCGCTGGAAACGATGGAAATCGCCGCCAACCGCTCCTCCGAAACCTTCCTGTCAAGCGCGAGCCACTCCACCAACCGCTCCGAGACCGCGTTGGTCAACCCTCCACGTGATGCAAGCTCGCCCGGTGACATACCCGCCAGATCGTGCGTCTTCTGAATCTCCGCCAGTGACTTGGCCTGATCGGGCGAGAGAAGCGCAACTTCGTTGAGCGAGGCTGTGCTTTGGAATAGACCGTGGCTGGCACGGAAGTCGGTAATCCGCTTTCCCAGCGACCTGTCTATCATGAGAGATGACGCGATGCGGTCGCCCGACGCTGTGTTGATGTTCACGGTTTGGGAGATGTTGAGGCTCGGCAGTTTCGCCAGGAAAAGCAAGGCGAACCCGATCAGTAAAACGATTGAGGCGAAGAGGAGCAGTGTCCCCTCAATGGCTCGGTTTGTTTGTCGCATTGTCACTTCCGAATATCAGCCTGCAACGCCTACCCTGCTTGCTCAGCCACTCGAATAAGCGGATTCTCAGAGGCGAAGTCCCAGTACTGCTCAGCACACGGGCCGGACTTTGTGAACGTAATGCTGAAGTCGGCTTTCGCGCCGCGTCGAATCAGTTTCACCACGATCTCATTTACGCCCTTGTTCAACCTGAATCCGTGTATGTGCGCATTCTCCAGCGTCCACCAGTCCACGTTGTCCCTCTCGCTAATGAGCTTGCCGTTGATCCAAAGCTGATACGCATCCGTGTGGCCGACCTGGACGCACACGGCCCTATCCTCGGGCGAAACCATGCGCCTGACCATGTACACCGCGCACGGCCCCTGCCACCCGATCACGTCGTTCACCGAGATAAAGTCTTCGTAGCAGTTGACGAGCGCACCTTCCTTGGCAGCATCACCGGTCGCCGACTTGCCGGTGACTTCTTCCATAGTCATATACTCCCGTTTCGGGTCAACGGTTGTATTTAAGTGATATTGGCGCACGTTGTCGGCATAATTGTCCTTGCCGTCGCCCGGTATGTGCGAGTAGAAGCTCTCCTTGATTTCCAGCGGCGGCATGTCAACCGTGTTCTGCCAGAACGGGCCGAAGACCGTCCACACAGACGCGCCGGTCAGCCCAAACCGATACGTGATCGGCTCGATTCCATCCACGGAGAAAGTCGCTTCGAGGTGGTTCGCCTCGTTCAGCACGCCGATATCAACCGGCACGCTGATCGCCACGTTCCAGTGCGATTTTCCACGCGCCGGGATAGTAATGCTTGTCTCGCGGTCGCAAACCCATCCCTTGGGTATGCTTAGCGATGCCTTGCCCGTGATATCGGAATCAGTTGTGTTCTCGAAAACTATCTTCACGCCGGACGTCTCCCCAATGCCTATCGCCGGAATGCCGTCATACTCCACCGATATACTCACGGACGGGATCGGCTGAAGTGCGATCTTCGGTGCGGGCGGGGCATTGACGATCTCGACTTCCTTGTTCAGATGTTCGGCAAAGTGCAAGCCCATCGCGCAGGTATCCTCCGCGAGGTGTAGGTTCCTGTCCGACCGCCTCGGCGCGTCAACCCCCAGTTTGAATCCGGGGTCGCCGAAGCCGTACTTCTGCTCCAGGTAGTCCGCGCCCTGAATCAGCCCGATGATCGCGCCTGCTGTGCTGCACGTACAGTCCGTGTCGAACCCGCAGTTCAGCGCGACCATGGATGTCTCGATGATATCCATCCCGCCGTAGTAAAGCCCAAGAAGCGTGATGCCGATATTCTGCGGCATGTTCGTGCAGTCGGGGTGGCCGTACTTGCGCAGAATCTGACTCCGCACGTACCGCCAGTCGGACGATGCCTTGCACCAGCCCCACACGTCTCTGATGAGCAGCGAGGCCTTTGATCCCACTGGAATCTGCGCCAGACCGATATCAATCAGCTTGTCCAGATCGCTCTCGAAAAAGGCAGCGGCCTCAAGGGCTGACAGGAACTGCTCGGCGTAGACCGACTCCCACTTGTGGTCAAGCACGCCATCCTTCGCAGCGAGTTCAGCGGCGAGGGCGGGGTTCCCAGGCGCGATGCACCCCCATATCTCGGAGCGAATCGGGCAACCCATGCCTTCACAGTAGTACCTGTTATTGAATGAGCCGCTCACCGGCGGGTGAATGCCGCGTGTGTAGTTTTTCTTGAAGTAGGCATACTCGCCCGGCCCGTATTTGCATCGGTTCAGGAATGCGTCGGCGAGGTCGTCTGACGTGAAGCGAACGCCCTTTTCCTCCAGCACGGAGAGCCACAGCACCTGCAGATCGAGGTCGTCATTCGGCAGCATGTTCTCAATGATGGACGGGTCATACTCCAGGTCCATCAGTTCCTTCGCACCCTCGTACGGCGCGCCGATGGTCCCAGCAACCCCCTTGCCGATCCAGCACCCGTAAACCTTGTCCAGATAATCCTTATACTCTATCCGCCGCATGAAACTGCCTCCCACAAATGTACTCGCCGGCAACCACCGCAGAACAACAAATGCGTAGTGCGTATTCCGTATCCGGAGACGGTTCCATTACGCAATACGCGATACGGACTACGTTTCCATCTGTGTGATCTGTGTTCTATTAACCCCTAACGCGACATGATACCACGTTGAGGCATGGGTATCCAATACTCAATCGTAAGCAGGTATTCCGGGCCAACAAGTATAATGAAGAGGAAACCGCGCCATGCGCGCGATTGGAAGGACGGACAACATGCGGACATACAAAGCATTCATAATCTCTTCGCTGATCCTCGGACTGACCGCCGGGTGTTCCAAGAACGTACAGCAGCCGACTACCGGGACTGCTTCGACCAGCAAGCCGAGGATCGCTCTGGTCATGAAGTCGCTCTCCAATGAGTTCTTCAAGACCATGGCCGACGGCGCTCAGGCGCATCAGAAGGCACACCCCGCCGACTACGACCTGATCGTGAACGGCATCAAGGACGAGCTTGACGTGAACAAGCAGGTCGAGATTGTGGAGCAGATGGTCGCGCAGAAAGTGAACGCTATCGTGATCGCACCTGCCGACTCGAAGGCGCTGGTCTCGGTCTGCAAGAAGGCGTCGGACGCGGGCATCGTCGTCATCAACATTGACAATCGCTTTGACGCAGGCGCGCTGAAGGACAGCGGGCTGAAGGCGCCGTTCGTCGGCCCGGACAACCGGAAGGGCGCGAAAATGGTCGGCGAAGTCCTGGCCAAGAATCTGAAGAAGGGCGACAGCGTGGCGATACTTGAGGGCGCACCGAACTCGTTCAACGGCGAGCAGCGCAAGCTCGGCTTCGAGGACGCGATGAAGGCGGCAGGCATGAAGATCGTCACTTCGCAGACCGCTGGCTGGGAGACCGACAAGGCGAACGCCCTGGCGCGGGACATGATTACTGCCCACCCGGAGATCAAGGGTCTGCTGTGCGCGAACGACAGCATGGCACTCGGCGCGCTTAAGGCGGTTGAGGAGTCCGGCAAGGCGGGCAAGATCGCGGTCGTGGGATTCGACAACATCTCGGCGGCGAAGGAACTGGTCAAGGAAGGCAAGCTCCTGGCGACGGCGGATCAGCATGCGGACCAACTCGCGGTCTTCGGCATCCAGTACGCGCTTGATATGCTGGCGAAGAAAGCGACTCCCGCCGACAAAGAGACACCGGTGGATCTCGTCACCAAGTGACGGAAATTCGAAATTCGAAGCACGAAGCACGAAACAACAAGACAATCGGGAAAGCAGCCAAAACGCTCCCAGCCGAGAGTCCGTATCGTCGGTTTTCTGCTTGTCTCCTTGAGCCTTTCCCGATTGTTTCGAATTTCGAATTTCGGATTTCGAATTTGAACGAACAAGTATGAACACAAACTCAGCTAAAAAGTCAGATCGTTCCTATCTCAAGCCCCTGGTGGACAGCCTGGGCATGTTCCTGGTGCTTGCGGCGCTGATCGCCTTCTTCAGCGTCAAAAGCCCGAACTTCCTGACCGCGACCAACTTCCTGGCGCTGGCGAACCAGATACCGGCGGCCATCCTCATCGCGGTCGGCATGACCTACGTGCTCATCATCGCCGGAATTGACCTCTCGGTCGGCTCGATGGTGGGGTTGTCAGGCGCGGTGATCGGAATACTTCTGGACAGGCTTGGCGCGCCGTTGCCGGTTGCCATCATCGCGGGGCTGCTTGCGGGTCTGTTATGCGGCCTAGTCAATGGAATGGTCATCGTGCGATGGTCGCTGCCGCCGTTCATCGTCACTTTAGGCATGCTGGAGGTTGCGCGCGGTGGCACGTTCCTGCTCACCCAGACTCGCACGATTTACCTGGGGTCGAAAATCGGCGGGATCGCGGATGTCGGGGTCGGCAATATCTCGACGCTGTTCATCCTGGCAATCGTCATCGCGGTAGTCGCGCAACTGGTGCTGGACAAGAGCCGGTTCGGGCGGTACATGATCGCTATCGGCACGAACGAAAAAGCCGCCTACCTCTCGGGCATCAACACCTCTCATATCAAGCTGGCGGTCTATTCGATATCCGGGCTGCTCTGCGCACTGGCCGCGCTGGTGAACACCGCTCGCATGGAGTCGGCGAACCCGAACGCCGGGACCGGGTTCGAGCTTGAGGCGATTGCGGCGGTAGTCATCGGCGGAACGAGTCTGATGGGCGGACGCGGGTCGGTCGTCAACTCGCTGTTCGGGGTCGCGATAATGGCGATCCTCAGCAGCGGACTCTCGCAGATCGGCGCGGAAGAAGCCACAAAGCGCATGATCACCGGCTGTGTGATTGTCCTGGCGGTGATACTGGACTACTACCGCACGAAGATGACCTCGAAGCAGCAAGGTTAGCGCTCTGCACACCGATAGAGATGATACCGGCGCAACCAAACTAGCCATTACGTGATCTGTGGCATTTAGCTTATCATGTAGCAGATCAGCAGAGGCATCAAGTGGCTGACCAGACATCTTGCGAGGTGAACCATGAACACTCAACAACCATACACGATCTGTCCTAAGTGCAAAGGACAGAATTACTCATACGCCGCCTTCTGTATGCACTGTGGTTCCGTGATTCGGCAAGCAGCCATTGTCGAGAAGCCGAACCAAGGTATAATTGTTGCGCTGATCTGCATTGCTGTTGTTTTCGTGGCTTTGTGGGTGTCCGCACCCAGCACAACCGCACCAGTACAGCCACAATCAACTACCAGCACTGTTCCTCCTGCAACCCCACAGCTTGATGACATGTCCTCACGGATTCTTTCAGAGTTGAAGCAGTATATGTTGGACAACTTTGGCACGCCTGGATACGCCGCGTCCTGGTATTCGCTTATCAACTCCTTCGAGGTTGGCCTATCCGGTGAAGAATACTACGTGAATGTTCGTACAAGCATATGGGATGATTCGGATGCCCCTACGCCCACAAATGGCATTTTTGGTGCAGTCAGAAGTTTTATGTACTCAAGCGAAGGCAAAAAGTATCCCATAGGCAGCATCACGATATACGGCAAGTCCAGTTCTGGAGATAGAATACTCCGAAACGGATAGACGCCGATAAGAACTTCTGAGGTGATACCATGAGCGTCCCAGGGCAGTACGCAGTCTGTGGAAAGTGCACAGGCCAGAACGCAGTGCATGCCGCATCACAGAAGCGCCACATGCCTCGCAGCGGGTGGCCGTCGTATGGAGTGCTCGTATCCGCCGAAATCCCGAGCAAAGAATGGCAGATAGCCGAGGTTGCCTGTGGAACCAGCGAGGGCTGTCAAATGCGGGGGTTTGAGCGTGATTACTGGCGGAGAGGCAGGGATTCGAACCCTGGATGACTTGCGCCATAACGGTTTTCGAGACCGCCGCTTTCGACCACTCAGCCACCTCTCCGGGAGCCCAGGCGAGCCTGGCAAATTCGAAGCACGAAATCCGAAATTCGAAACAAATCCAAATATCCAAACTCCGGAATGCGAAACCGCGTTTGTGCAGAGTTCGGGAGATTGCTCTTTCCGAATTTCCGGTTTGTTTCGTGCTTCGGGTTTCGGATTTCCCCGCTGTCGGCGGGGCTTTGGCGCCCTTGGAGAGAATCGAACTCCCGACGCCCTCCTTAGGACGGAGGCGCTCTATCCACTGAGCTACAAGGGCACGGGGGAGATGGCTGATGGTCAATGGTTAATTGTCCAGTCTCATGACATTATGAACACTCGGAGTTGAAAAGATAGAGAAGCATGCGGTAGTCTCTTTGATGATCGCCAAATCAAAAAGGAGACTACGCGCATGCAGATCCATTCTAACTCAACTACCAATATCAAGC
>JANYKG010000200.1 GCA_025358205.1 Armatimonadota bacterium | reverse complement strand
GCTTGATATTGGTAGTTGAGTTAGAATGGATCTGCATGCGCGTAGTCTCCTTTTTGATTTGGCGATCATCAAAGAGACTACCGCATGCTTCTCTATCTTTTCAACTCCGAGTGTTCATAATGTCATGAGACTGGACAATTATTGGCTGGTGCAGCTCGAGGTTGTGCGCTACTCACATCCCAGCTACGCTGCGCCTTTCTACAACTGCATCTTCACGCTACTTGTGCTTACGGTCGTCAACATGCTGGTGCGCAGGGTACGTTCGCGATGGGCGCTGAGTGGGCCGGAACTGCTGACGATCTACATCATGATCTCCATCACAACATCAGTCTGCTCGCACAACATGATGGCGATTCTGGTTTCCACCATGGGGTATGCTACCTTCTTTCAGAGTCCGGAGAACGGTTGGAACACCCTGTTCATAAACAACGTTCCGAAGTGGCTGACTGTGAACGATATGACCAGCCTGCGGAACTTCTACTTCGGCAACTCCACGCTTTATTCAGCGGAGAACTTCACGCCGTGGATAGTCCCCATATTGTGGTGGTCGGCTTTCTCCGCTGCGCTGCTATTCACCACACTCTGCCTGACCAGCATACTCCGCAAACAGTGGATAGAATCTGAGAAGCTGACTTTCCCAATCATCCAGTTGCCGCTGGAGATGACTGAGGACACAGGCGCGCTTTTTCGGAACAAGTACATGTGGATGGGGTTTGCACTGGCGGGCGGACTAACCTTGCTGGCCGGTTTGAACTATCTTTATCCGTCTATCCCCTGCATCCGCATCACCAGGCAGAATATTGGGCAGTACATCGTCAACCCGCCGTGGAACGCAATGGGCGGCATTCAGATGGGATTCTACTTTTTCGCCATCGGGTTGGCCTTCATTATGCCTTTGGATCTGTCCTTCTCATGCTGGCTGTTCTTCTGGCTGACCAGGTTGGAACTGGTCGGCGCGCGTATGCTTGGGCTGAACGAGCTAACGGTTGTCGGGGGCGGATTCGACCGTGCATATCCTTTCCTGAACAGCCAGGCTTACGGCGCATATCTGGGTTTTTTCGCAATGAGCATGTGGAGCGCGCGCAAGTACCTTGGCAGGGTCTTCCGCACTGCGTTCCTTGGTACGAAGGAGGAGGACGAGTCGCGTGAGGCGATCAGCTACCGTGCCGCCATCCTTGGTGTAGTGATAGGATTCCTATTCATGTGCGCGTTTGCGTTCAAGGTCGGCATGTCGCCGTGGACTATCGCGGTCTTCTTCCCACTGTATCTGGTGCTGGTGATCATCATCTGCAGAATACGCGCGGAACTCGGCTTTCCCACGCATGACATGTACCCCATGTCGCCTCATTTTCTTCTGACCACGACACCGGGAAGCGAGAACCTATCTCACGGTGACCTTATAAGCTTCACGTTGTTCACATGGTTCAACAAAAGCTATGCCAGCCACCCTGCTCCGCATCAGCTTGAGGCCTTCAAGTTGTGTGAACGGCGACACTCGTCAGAGAAGCAAATGTTCTACGCCGCGCTTATCGCAGGTGTCATCGCTATGCCGCTGGGATTCTGGATGATGTTGCACGTTTACTACCACAACGGGGGGGCGACTGCTAAGATGGAGCAGTGGGCTATGCAGCACGGGCGGGATGCATGGAATCAGCTTGCGGTGTGGATCAAGCAGCCTTCGCCACCGAATAAGGTTGCGATGGAGTTCGTTGGCGTTGGGTTCCTGGTGGTGGCGATACTTTCCTGGATTCGCATGAACGTCATCTCGTTTCCGCTCCATCCGCTTGCCTACGCGTTGGCCCCCAGTTGGGGCGTATCGCAACTTTGGATGCCCTTGCTCATAGGCAGCACGGCTAAGTTCATCTCCCTGCGGTTCGGCGGCATGAAGGGGTATCGGTCCGCACTGCCGTTCTTCTTCGGGCTTATGCTGGGTGAGATCGCAATCGGCAGCCTGTGGACAATCCTTGGCATTGTGCTCGGAATCCCGACGTATGACTTCTGGCCCGGCAAGTATCAGTAAATTCTTTTTCTGGAATTCGGTTTTCACGAAGGAAGAATCCTCACGATGGGTGAAATACCTCTTGACACCGAACATATTGTGTGATAGATTGTCCTACACCACAATATGTAGTGCTTTTCCATCGAGATTAAGACATGAAATGTCCTTATTGCGGTCACAATGATGACAAAGTATTGGACTCACGTTCCGTGCGTGACGACCAGGGGATCAGGCGGCGCCGAGAGTGCCTGGCATGCGCGCGCAGGTTCACCACGTATGAGCAGATCGAGGAAGTGCGCCTCGTAGTGGCAAAAAAAGACGAGCGGCGAGTGCCGTTTGAGCGTTCAAAGATTCTTAACGGAATGCTCACAGCTTGCGAGAAGCGGCCTGTGAGCGTGGCTCAGTTGGAAGCCGCCGTTGACGAGATCGAGCGCGCGTTGTACAACCGAGGCGACAAGGAAGTCCGGTCTGCAGAGATCGGAGAGATGGTGATTGAGAAACTCAGGCGGCTCGACCAAGTCGCATACATCAGGTTTGCATCCGTCTACAGACAGTTCGAGGACGTTACACAGTTCACGGAACTCGTAGAAGTTCTGGACAATGATTGACGCGCAGTACAGATCTAGTAGACGGCAAATAGTTCGACCGGCAGGAAGCCGGCATAGATTGCTCAGGAGGCCGAGAATGCTTACGAAGAATGCAGTAACCGTCCTGGAGAGACGGTACTTGATCAAGGACGATCAGGGAAATCTGGTTGAGACGCCCGAAGGGATGTTTCACAGGGTCGCGGAGTCCATTGCCGTTGCAGAATCCAAGTACGGCAAGACTAAGGCTGAGGTCAAGCAGATCAGCGCCGAGTTCTACCAGGTGATGTCAGACCTGGAGTTCCTACCGAACAGCCCGACGCTCATGAACGCGGGTAGAGATTTGGGGCAGCTAGCGGCGTGTTTCGTGCTGCCGATCAAAGACTCGATGGAGAGCATCTTTGAAACCATCAAGCACACCGCGCTGATTCACAAGAGCGGCGGCGGCACAGGATTTTCCTTCTCGCGGCTGAGACCCGCATGTGATGTGGTACAGTCCACAAACGGCGTATCCAGCGGCCCGATCTCGTTCATGGAGGTCTTCAACGCCGCGACCGAGGCCATCAAGCAGGGCGGCACTCGCCGGGGCGCCAACATGGGCTGCCTGCGCGTTGACCATCCTGACATCATTGATTTCATTACCGCGAAGAAAGACAATGACAGGCTTACCAATTTCAATATTTCGGTTCTACTGACCGACGAGTTCATGAAGGCGCTTGATAAGGGCACGGACTTCGATCTCATCAACCCGCGGACGGGCGAGGCCGTCAAGCCGCTGAGTGCGCGCAAGGTGTTTGACCTCATCGTCAACATGGCGTGGCGCAACGGCGAGCCGGGGATCATCTTCATTGACAGAATCAACCGGGACAATCCCACCCCTCAGCTTGGCATGATGGAGTCCACCAACCCGTGTGGTGAGCAGCCGCTTCTTCCATATGAGGCATGCAACCTCGGCTCCATCAACCTCTCCAAGATGGTGACGGAGCAGAACGGTGTACCAACGCTGGACTACATGAAGCTGGCCAAGGTCGTTCGCACATCCGTCCGGTTCCTGGACGACGTGATAGACGTCAGCCGGTATCCGCTGCAGCAGATAGACGACATGGTACGCGGCAATCGGAAGATCGGCCTGGGAGTCATGGGCTTTGCGGATATGCTAATTATGCTCGGCATTCCCTATGACTCGGATCAGGGCATCAAGACCGGCGAAGAAGTAATGAGTTTCATTCAGACCGAGGCCCGGCAGGTGTCGCAGGAGCTGGCGGCGGAACGAGGCGTCTTCCCGAACTTCGAGGGCAGCGTCTACGACGTGCCCGACGGCCCGAAGATGCGCAATGCGACGGTCACGACCATCGCGCCAACCGGCACGCTGTCCATCATCGCGGGTTGTTCCAGTGGCGTTGAACCGCTCTTCGCGGTCTCATACATTCGCACGGTTCTGGACGGCACCGAGCTTGTGGAAGTCAATCCCATGTTCGAGCAGGCAGCGCGCGACCGTGAGATATACACTGAAGACCTGATGAAGGCAATCGCCAAGCACGGGACGGTGAAGGGGCTAGATGAGATCCCCGCCGACATGCAGCGCAGCTTTGTGACCGCGCACGACATCGCTCCGGTGTGGCATATCCGCATGCAGGGTTCGTTCCAGAAGTACGTGGATAACGCGGTTTCCAAGACCGTGAACTTCCCGAACTCGGCGACCACCGACGACGTGTCTGAGGTCTACAAACTGGCCTACAAGCTCGGCTGTAAGGGCGTCACTGTGTACCGCGACGGCAGCCGGGACTGCCAGGTGCTCACCGTCGGCACGTCCAAGGGCGCGCCTGCCGCTCATACCGCGGATGCCGGCGCACTGGCTCCCAGAGACCGGCCTGTGAGAACCTACGGCGTGACCGAGAAGGTCAAAACCGGATGCGGCAGCCTCTACGTTACCATCAACGAAGACGAAGAGGGGTTGTGCGAGGTATTCGCACGGATGGGCAAGTCCGGCGGCTGCGCGTCTTCGCAGTTGGATGCGGTCTCCAGGGTTATTTCCGCTGCCTTGCGCGCCGGTGTGAAGCCGGAGTCCATCACCAAGCAGTTGCGGGGCAACGTCTGTCCGTCCCCATGCTGGGACCAGGGCGGCAAGGTGCTCTCGTGCCCGGACGCAATCGGCATCGCGCTTGAGCATTTCGTCCAGTACCAGGCGACAGGCCAGGTTGCTGACGTGGCGGTCAAGAATGTGAATGCGCTGGACAACCTGGTCGGCGCGTGCCCTGACTGCGGAGGCGCGGTAGAACACGAGAGCGGCTGCATAGTCTGCCGATTCTGCGGCTTCTCAAAGTGCGGCTAAAGGATTAGACAACTGATCATTCTGCAAGGGAAGGCCGTCCGATTGGGCGGCCTTCTCGCTTGGTTGCGGTTCACATCAGGAACAGGTATAATCCGGGAGACGATTCCGTTTAAGGGGGTAGTTAGTGGCAACAGCATTACCGATAGTTGCTATTCTCGTGTTCGCGGTTCTGGGCGTAACCTACAAGCTTTCGGACAAGTTCAATTGCGATCAGCGTTACGTCAATCTGTTCATGTTTCTTTCAGCCTGGACAGTCATGCTTGCGTGGGGCCTGTTCACTGGGCGAATGGACTTGGCCTGGCGTGCGGTTGCTCTGGGCGCGACAATGGGTTCCGGAGTCTACCTGAGTGTGATGATCTTCCGAAAGGCATGCACGCTTGGACGGATATCCACATCATGGACCGTCATCAACCTCGCGCTCGTGGTGCCTGTCGCAGCATCCATATTGATCTGGGGAGAGAAGCCGGACCCCAGGCATTGGCTGGGCATCGGCCTGACGGTGGTGGCCGTGCTGCTGCTGGGCGTGGACATCGGGAGGGCAGGGGAATGAGCTACCGCAGACTCCTTCTGCTTGCATTCTTGTTCAATGGCCTCTTGATGATTGGAATGAAGGCTGTTGAGGAACTGGGTCTGTCTCGGCACATCGCGTTGGTTCTGGTAGTGCAGTACGGCGTCTCTGCGATTCTGTGCATTCCGGGTATCGTCGGCTCCAGGAAGCCCGCCACGCGCACTGATGCCTGGGTTGGGGTAGTTGCCGGTTTAAGCAGCGCAGCGGGCATGACAGCGACCCTGACTGCCTCCACGATGATCCCTGGGTACATGCTCTTCCCAATCATACAAGGCGGCACCATGCTGGCCGTTGTGATAGTAGGGAGAGTCGTTTTCAAGGAACGGGTGGGCGCATACGGCATCGCCGGACTCTGTGCGGGCGTGGCATCTATAATCTTGCTTAGCAAGTAGAGGAGACAAGGTTTGAAACGGTTTATCTATTCGTTGGCAATCATTGCATTCATTGTTTCATCGGCATTCGCTGCTGAAGTCCCGTTGTTTCGGGATAATCTGGACGGCAAGACGTTGGGCCAGGCGGTCAGCATCACGTATGCCGCGGGTAAGACTGGCCAGGCTGCAGCGCTCGACGCGCCGGGCGACGGCATCCTATATCCGTCAACCGCGTTCGGCAGAAGCGCCGGTCGTATCGAGTTCGATGTATGCCTCACAGCGCCGTTGTCCGGCGATCACTCATTCTGGTGCCTGTTCTCCGATGTCGGCGCAGGCGGCTCACACATGGGGGCGATCAACGTCCATTGGCGTCCAGGCAGTCGGGATATGGAGTATGGAATATTTGACGGCAGCGACCATCATTGGTGTACTGCGAAGAACCTTGATTGGCAGCCCGGCGAATGGCATCATGTCGCGCTTGTTTACGGTACTGAGGGCATGAAGCTGGAGGTTGACGGGAAACTCGCTGAGAGCAACGAATACTCAGGCGGACTCTCTGACACAGCGAAGAGGCTTGGGTTCTACGACGGATACGTGCAGTCGCCGCCGGTTATGGTGGACAACTTCGAGACCTTCAGAGTATTTGCGGATTCGTTTGAATTGCTTGACCCGGTACTGTCTCGCAACGCGGATGGAACTCTCATGAAGTGTCGGATTACCTATGGCGCTGCAGCGGAGTCTTCCGTAACGGTGAAGGCGCTGAAGCCCGACGGCACGGTGGGTGCCGTACTGCTGAACGAGAGCCGGATCAAGCCTGGCGACTATGCAGTGTCTTTCGACGCAAAGGTGCTCGCGGACGGCAAGTACAAAGTCGTCTGCACGATCAAATCCGTTGGCGGCACAAAGGAACTCTCAGCGCCACTGTGGGTATACAAGGGCACCGGACGAGCGCCTGCTTCCTTCTTCAGTGATTTCCTCCCCACCGGCGTCTGGTACTTCTGGGAGGACGATGCATCGTACATCAACCGGTACGTGGATGATCCGAAGCGCGCGGAGGACTATTACAAAAGGACTATCAAGGACCTTGCGGATCACGGCGTCAACCTCATATATGCGAACTGGACCCCGCACTCGCGTAGAAAACTCCTCTTGGATGAGGCTGAGAAGTACGGAATCAAGGTGATCGTTCATCTGGACGAAATCAACACGCAGATCGTTCAGCGAAAGCCCTTCGACGAAATGCTGGCAACAGCATTGGAAGTCACGAAGGGCCTGAAGAACCACCTCGCGGTTGCAGGCTACTACCTTGTGGACGAGCCTGGAACGACACCCGACGTTGCCCGGAGCATTGCGATGGCGAAGAAGGCGGTGGAGATCGCCGATCCGTTTCACCCCGGATTCTCATGCCTGCTTGGCGGCTATGAGGATCTGCTGAAGACAGTGGGCTACCGGGTTCTTCTTGTGGATATTTATCCGCTTGGTGGTGGGTGGAACGGCGACTGGTCAGGATACATCAGTGAAATCGAGAGAGGCATGAAGAATGCGGGAAACCGGCCGCTGTGGGTGATTATGCAGACGTTCGGAAAGCCGAACTCGTGGAAGATTCCATCGCCCGAAGAGGTTCGCGCACAGGTTTGGCTGGCGCTCGCATACGGCGCAAAGGGGGTTGTCTACTTCATCTATCAGTCAACGACCGGCATTCAGGGCGAGTGGCTCCAGGGTGTCGTGGATATGGATCTCAAGCCGATGGACGGCCGCTGGGACGAGCTGGGCAAGATTGACTCCGATGTGCGAAAGCTTGCTCCGACAATCCTGGGACTGAAGCCTGCGGAGTTCGATGTTCCGGTAGCTGATAGCTCCATCACCGCCAGGGCGTTTACCGATGCATCCGGCGTCCGGTACGCTATTGTCGTGAACAAGGATGTGAAGCAGTCGGTTGCCGTGAAATGGACCGGCGCACTGCCGACAGACGTGCTGACGGAACTCAGGATCAGACCTCTGCTCGTGCTGAAGCCGGGAGAAGGCAAGCTTTTCAAGATGGTGCAGTGAGATCGGTTCCAGGAGGACACAAATGGCTCTCAGGCGATTTGAGGATACGTGCATAAAGCCGAAGCCGGATTTTGAGCAGTTTCGCAAAGCTGTCATGCGCGATGGCATACCGGACTACGTGCCGTTCTACGAGCTTTTTGCGAACCCGGAGATTCAGATAGAGTTGCTCGGAAAGCCCGTGACTGACCGTGCCACATCCATGGAGTTCTACTTCCGGGCGGGATACGATTATCTGCCCACCTACCCGGCGCTCAACCTTCCCGGCGGCAGTCTCATTGATCGCACCACCGGGTACCCGATCAAGGATCGGGAGACCTTCGACGCGTATCCGTGGCCCGATCCGTCTTCAATCTCATTCGCTGAGTTCGAGACAGTCGGCCCGCTTCTGCCCGACGGCATGAAGATGGTGGGGCAGACCGGGGGGATTTTCGAGACCGCCGAGAAGCTGGTTGGGTATGAGCAGTTGTGCTATATGCTGCTGGACGATCCCGCGCTGGTCGAGGCGATCTTTGAGAAACTGGATGTGCTCTACCAGGCGATGTACAAATGCATGGCGGACTTCGATGATGTCGGTGCGCTGGTTATCAGCGATGACCTGGGGTTCAAGACTCAGACGATGATCGGGCCTGACGACCTGCGGAAGTATGTGCTGCCTCGGCACAAGAAACTCGCTGAAATCGTTCACAGTAAGGGCAAGCCGTGCCTGCTTCACTGCTGCGGAAACCTGTCCGAGATCATGGATGACATCATTGACGACGTTGGGATTGACGCTAAGCACTCCTATGAGGACGGCATTCTGCCGGTCACCGAGGCGAAGAAGCTCTACGGGCATCGCATTGGCATTCTTGGTGGGTTTGATGTGGGTCGCTTGTGCGGTAGCACGGAGGAAGAGGTCAGGGCGTATACCCGCATGTTGATCGCCGAGTGCGGAGCGGACGGCGGATACTGCCTTGGTTCGGGAAACAGTATCGCGAAGTTCGTGCCCATCGAGAACTACCTCGCGATGCTTGATGAGGGATGGCGGATGAGAGAGATGGTCTGATGGTCGGGAAAATGGTCAAGAAGAATGGTCGAGGGAATATGGTCGGCAGAATTGTCGAATGGTCAGGCAGATTGGCCATATGACCATATGTCCATCTGACCATTTCTTGCCAGGGATGGCTCATGGCTATTCTACGTGAAACGGCTGCCAAATCCATACTCGGTAAATCAGGCATCGCGGACTACTGCGTGAACTGCTACACCGGGTGCCTGCACAACTGCGTCTACTGCTATGCACGCTTCATGAAGCGGTTCTCCGGCCACGACGAGCCGTGGGGCCAGTTCGTAGATGTGAAGGTGAACGCGCCGGAGATTTTGCTCAAGGAAGTGAAACGCAAAGCCCCCGGACACGTCTTCATGAGTTCGGTCTGCGATGGCTGGCAACCTGCTGAGGAGAAATACCAACTCAGTCGGCGGTGTCTGCGACTACTGCTCGAAACCGGCTTCGATGTCGGCATCCTCACAAAGAGCAGCCTGATCGCCAGGGATATGGACATCATGCACGGACACAGCAACGTGCAGCTTGGCATGACGATCTCCACCGTTGATGAGAGTATCCGGCGCAAGATCGAGCCTGCAGCATCATCAAGCGCCGAGCGATTGGAAACGCTTCGCAAGGCCGCCGCCGCGGGTATCCGAACCTATGTCTTCCTCGGTCCGCTTATGCCTTTTCTCACGGATTCCGACGAGCAGCTCGACCGTCTGTTTGCGGCTATTTCCACGTTGCCCTTGGAATCTGCCCTCGTTGATAAGCTGAACGCCAGGCCCGGCGTCTGGAACGCGGTGGCTCAGTACCTGCGCAGGCATCATCCTGAACTGCTGGAACCCGCGAGACGAGTGTTGTTCAACGCCGACGATGCAGAGGAGTATAGGGCCGATCTGCGCAGCAGGATTTCGCGGATTGCCGATGCTCATGGTTTCAAGGGCAAGCTTCAGTCAATCCTCTGATGGAAAATCCACGTAAATGCAGCGTCACGAAAAGCCGATAATGCTAAGGTCACCCTGACTTGCTGGTTTATTGCCGAATTGTTTCGGGAAACTACTTGACAGTTGGGTTTCATACTGGTACGATTAGTGTAAGCAGGGGAGCACACCATATTGGTCTGAGGATAGGCATCCGGTTTACGTCCGCATTATTCACATTAGACGTGAATAATGCGCGTGGAGGAATGCTGACCATCTGCCGAATAGTGTGCTAGCGGCGTCAAAGCACAATCGCTTTGGCGGTTTTTGCATGACTATAGCAGGAGGCTTCAGCATGAGAAAAGCAGCATTGCTGCTTGGGCTGGTAGCGGTTTGTGCAGTGCCTGTCTTCGCGGTTGACAACCCAACCGACATTGGGCTATTGCATGTCCATGGCCTAAACGCAAATGTGCGCAGTCTGGGTAAAACGGCTGTTGGAATGAATGCCGGTCTTTCCTACAACACCGGCAAGCTGGACGTAGGCGCTAGTTATCTCCTGATTGGCGATAACCCAACTTCATCCCAGTTTTCGCTACAGGCCGACAGGTTTGATGCCATCGGAAACGCCCGAGGGCCTGCCGCCAGTCTCAGGTACAACCTTGGCCGCAGGATAAGGCTCAGCGCCGGCGGAGAGATATTGACGCCCTACAACCCCAACGGCACACTGCGATTACGCCGATTAGCAGTATCGGGTGACACCTCAGCGGCAATCACAGATACCTTGACTCACTGGAAGGCTGGTATACAATATGGCCTGAGCAGCGCAAATGCCATCAGCCTGGGATATGAAGAAGGCAAATGGGATAGTGGCTTGGCCGCCAAGGAAAGATATATCACCATCGGATTGGATCGTGCTCTGGGACGATCATCAAGTCTGAAACTCCTCTATCAGATTTCCGACTACAAGCCGGGAGATGCCGATCCGTATGGAAATAGCGTTACTAGCCGGGACGGCGTGGCGTCTGCTCAGTTGGAGATGAAGTTCTAACAGCGACACCGGCAAAGTAAGTTTCAAGAGCCCCGTCGGATTATCCGTCGGGGTTTTTGAGTTATCTGGGCTGCACGGAGTTGACAAAATCGGCCCATTCGCCTACACTCTAGTCACGGAATCAACAAGAACGGGAGACAGTTATCCATGCGAATCAGACTAAAAGAACTAAGGAAGACACGGAAGAGGAAGGAAGAATCCTTCAAGAAGCGGACTGCTGAGACACGTTCGGCAGCGAAGAAGAAATAAGCCTTGACTTGCATTGAGCGCTTAATGCCAATTCAAGTCATTCTGAGCGTTGTTCACGCAATTCGTGAACAATGCGGTGTATCAAGAGGCAGGCCTGCCGCCGAACCCAAGAAGACGACAGGCCCGCGTAGTCAGGGACCGAGTTTGACAAGTCGCAATCGGTCCCTGAACTCTTAGTTTGCATTATGCACAGAACGCATAATGCAAGGCCTTCAGAGCATGATTCACCCGTTCCGTGAATCATGCGGACATAATTCCTTACCTCAGGAACAGCATTTCCGCGTAAGTCGGCAGCGGCCAGTGCTTGGCATCAATGCTGACTTCCAGCTCATCCACCACCGTGCGCACCTTACCCATGGCTGGTACGACCAGGTCACGATAAGCCTCCGACTGCTTCTCAACGTTGGATTTGCTCGAGGCTTTCTCCACCGCAGTCTGCAGTTCGGTGATACCGGTCTGCAGGGAACTCGTAAGTGTGCAGAGGTTCCTGAGTACCTTCGTATGCACATCTGCATCCACACCGGCAGCCTTCACACCGGCAACAGCATTTCCCACGATGCCGGAGTACTCAATTGCCACGGGAAGTATCTGGCGTTTGGCCATGTCCAGCATGGTCAGCGCCTCGATATTGATCTCTTTGCAGTATCGCTCCTGAATAATCTCATAGCGAGCGTGGAGTTCATGCTTACTAAGTATCTTGTGAGTTGTGAACAGCTTGACTACATCCGGTCCGAGCATGCCCTTCAGTCCGTCAACAGCGTTGCGGATGTTCGGCAGCCCTCTGGCTTCAGCCTCCTTGGCCCAAGCCTGAGTATAGTTGTCGCCGTTGAAGATGATGCGCTTGTGCTCTTTGACGATCCTCTGACAGATTTTCTGCGCGGTTGAAGCTACGTCTTTCGTGCCCTCAAGCTCATCAGCTATTTCGCACAGGATGTCGGCAACCATAGTATTGAGGACGAATGTCGGCCCCGCTGTTGACTGCCCCGAGCCGACCATTCTGAACTCAAACTTGTTGCCGGTGAATGCGAACGGTGAAGTCCTGTTCCTGTCCGTGCAGTCTGACGGCAGTGGAGGAAGGGTGCTTACACCCAGCTTCAGATCTTTGCCCTGCTTGGAGGACTTTGCGTCGCCTGCTTCGATCTGCTCCAGCACGTCCGCCAACTGATCGCCGACGAAGATCGAGACGATGGCAGGGGGGGCTTCATTTGCGCCCAACCTGTGGTCGTTTCCGCTTGTGGCGACTGTAGCCCTCAGGAGTGACGAATACTTGTCTACTGCACGAATCACAGCGCACAGCATCAGCAGAAACAGCATGTTGTCGTGCGGCGTAGTGCCCGGGTCAAGCAGATTCAGTCCGTCGTCGGTGCTGAGACTCCAGTTATTGTGCTTGCCGGAACCGTTGACACCGGCGAAAGGTTTCTCATGTAGCAGGCATACCATGCCGTGCCGCAGCGCGATCTTCTGCATCGCGTCCATCGTCAACTGGTTGTGATCTGTTGCCACGTTTACTGTGGTAAACACCGGCGCCAGCTCATACTGCCCAGGCGCAACCTCGTTGTGCTGTGTCTTTGCCGATACGCCAAGCTTCCAAAGCTCACGATTGAGATCATCCATGAAGTTGGCAACACGCTCATGCACCGCGCCAAAATAATGGTCCTCTAGCTCCTGACCCTTCGGTGCGTAGGCTCCGAAAAGGGTTCGTCCGGCAAGGATCAGATCAAGGCGCTTCTCCACGAACTTTGCGTCTACCAGGAAGTACTCCTGCTCCGGGCCAAGTGTGGCGGACACGCGCTTCGATGTGGTGTTGCCCGATGCACGCAGCACACGCATGGACTGCTTGTTCAGTGCGTCCATGGAGCGCAGAAGAGGGGTTTTCTTGTCCAACGCTTCACTAGTATAAGAGCAGAAGGCGCTGGGGATATACATCGTCATGTTGTTCCCGTTTTCTTTTACGAAAACAGGAGATGTGCAGTCCCAGGCAGTGTATCCGCGCGCTTCAAACGTTGCTCGCAGGCCGCCCGACGGGAATGACGACGCATCTGGCTCTCCCTTAATCAGCTCTTTTCCGCTGAACTCCATGATGGTTCGTCCATCCGGGGTGGGGGATATGAATGAGTCGTGCTTTTCAGCCGTCATACCGGTCATAGGCTGGAACCAGTGGCAGAAGTGAGTTGCTCCCTTCTCGATGGCCCAGTCTTTCATGGCGTTGGCAATGACATTGGCAATGGACGAATCCAATGGCTCGCCGTCGTCAATGGTTGACCTGATTGCTTTGTAGATGTTTTTCGGCAGGCGCTCGCGCATGACAGCATCGCTGAACACCTGCGAGCCAAATACTTGGGTTATGGGTTCTCTTACGTGACTCATGCTCGTGTCTGTCTCCCTTACTATTCTCGTGCTGCCAGGCATGAATGCCTCTCAGCATGTGCATTGTGACATACTAATGTTTCAGCCATGTTTCGTGGAAGTTACTTGCGGATGTTTTTTTGAAAAAATGTGAGCGCGCCGTTATGCGGTAAATCTGTAACCAACATTCCTGACCGTTTCAATCAGTTCTTCGTAGTCAGGACCAAGTTTGGCGCGCAGCCGGCGGATGTGTACGTCTATCGTTCTTGTTCCACCGTAGTAGTCATACCCCCACACGTGATTCAAGAGCGATTCGCGGCTGAATACACGACCCCTGTGGGTGGCCAGGAATTTTAGCAGTTCGTATTCCTTAAATGTCACCTCCATCGGGTCGCCGTCAGCGCTGATCTCATAGTTCTTCAGGTCTATCAGGAGTCCGCCGATCTTGATCGCATCGTCGGTGTCTATCTTCTTGGTGCGCCAGAACAACAGCCGCAGCCTGGCAAGCAGTTCGCTTTCATTGTATGGCTGGACGAGGAAGTCATCTACACCGGTCCAGTTCATCTGATCCGTCTGCTCTTCGGTCAGCAGCGCCACCACCATCAGTTCCTTGATGTCGTAGTCTCCGGCAAGTGTGTGCCGCATCCCAGCCGCGAGGCCTGCGTCTCGTCTGCAGTCCACCAGCAATACTTCGGGCGACATCCCCGATACTGCCTCCGAAAGCGAATCATCATCTGGGGTGCACATAGAC
>JANYKG010000132.1 GCA_025358205.1 Armatimonadota bacterium | reverse complement strand
CGTTCGTGTACCCTGTGAGTGTGTAAATTCAAAAGGGAGTATCCTTTCGGTTGATAAGACCAACGTGCAATGCACGGAAAGGAGACTCCCATGGGGATAGTATCACTTGAAATGATGTTTGCGCAACTGGAGGACTGGGGTCAGGATCCCGAAGACAGCAGATATGGCGATCTGTCGGAACTTGTGACGAGCAGTGTGAAATGGGCACTGGAGGAGAGCTTCGAGTATGAGGTGAGACATAGGACGGGATGCAGTCTGTATGCTAGAACCGATGGAAGAACTGACTATCGCAATGGCTATCGGACCCGGGACATACTCACTCGTTTCGGCAGACTCAACGATGTGAAGGTGCCGAGGCTTCGCTACTCCGGCTTCATTCCATCGATTCTGGCTCCTGGACGACTTGCCCTGCCGGATGTGGAGGAACTCACAGCAAAGTGTTTGCTGTGTGGAGCCAGCCGCAGAGAAGTATCTGAGATGTTGACCCTGATCCTAGGCTATCCTCCTTGTGGTTCTCTTCTTGCGCGGGTTCAGTGTCAGCTGGATCGTCAGGCTGATGAGTTTCGGAATCGAGAACTGACAAAGACGTACAAATATCTGTTTGTGGATGGTATCAGCGTGAAGATCAAGGATGGCAGGCTAGCCAAGGACTCCATGGTGATGATAGCAGTGGGCATAGACGAGGACGGATACAAGGAAATCATAGGATACACTCGCTCAAAGACCGAGAGTGGCGCGGCATGTCGAAGACTGCTCAATCATCTGGTTGAGCGTGGACTCGACTACGGAAAGCTGGATCTTGTGATAAGCGATGACTCACCAGCCATTGCGCTTGCTGTTGATGATGTATTCGGAGACGAGGTGCGGCATCAGCTATGCTGGGCCCACAGGATGGCGAGACTTGCTGATGTCACAGAGAAGTCCGATCACAGACAGTGTGTAGACGACCTGCGGGCGGTATACCGGGCAGCAAACAGAACACAGGCGTTAGCGGCATACAGGCTTTGGAGATCGAGATGGGCACAGAAGTACAGAAGCTTTGCCACAGAACTGGAAAAGGACCTGGGTAAGCTGCTCTCGTTCTTCTCGTATCCGAAAGGCCACTGGCGGTACATCAGAACCAACAATCCGATAGAGCGGCTTAACGAAGACATCCGCAGTCGCTCATATGGCTGGGCTGGCTTCCAGAACAAAGAGAGCTGCTACAGGCTACTGTACGGACTGTTCTGGCAAAGAAACAATGACTGGAAGGAATCACCCAAACTTGAAAGTACACACTGATGTTGACACGACCCACCTTGACCGGAATGGAGGAAACGTTACGCAAATATCCAACATACAAACGTATTCAGTACAGGAGGCACAGGAATAATGGCAAACAGGGGACGAGCGCTCATAGCCGTCATCGGACTGATCGCTGCTATCGGCGCGGCGGCATTGTATCTCATGGCTCGGGCGGATGCAGAGGATGCCAAACCACAGAGTGCGTGCATCGTCTGCCACACTCAGTCCACGCCTTCTGTCGTCGCCCAGTGGCGCGAAAGCAAGCATGGGAAGATGAACATGGACTGTAAGATCTGCCACGCCGCCGAAGAAAAAGACCCAGGCGCGCTGAAGCATTTCGACGGCAGCTTTATCAACCCCATCGTCAGCCCAAAGGTCTGCGGCAAGTGCCACGCCACTGAGGAAAAGCAGTTCTCCGCCAGCTACCACGCCTCCGCCGCCAAGTTCATCGGCTCGCTGGATAACGTGATCGGCGAGATGATCGAGGGCGGACCGGCTTCCAACCTCGGGTGCAAGCAGTGTCACGGCAGCACAATCAAGATCGGCAAGGACGGACAGCCGGAAGCGGACACCTGGCCGAACTACGGCATAGGGCGCATCAATCCCGACGGCAGCAACGGCACGTGCGCCGCATGTCACGCAAGGCACACGTTCAGCCGCGCTCAGGTACGCGAACCGGATACCTGCGGGAAGTGCCACATGGGCCCGGACCATCCGCAGAAGGAAGTCTACGAAGAATCCAAGCACGGCCTCGCATTCAAAGCGAACCACGACAAGATGAACATGAACTCGGTCGAGTGGGTCGTCGGCAAGGACTACACGGCTGCCCCCACGTGCGCCACGTGCCACATGTCCGCTTCACCCGGCTTGGAGTCTACGCACGACGTAGGTGCGCGCCTGAGCTGGACCCTGCGCCCGGCGGTCTCCACCAAGATGGAGAACTGGGAGACCAAGCGCGAGACGATGCAGGGTGTCTGCCGCCAGTGTCACGGGCAGACGTACGTGAACAACTTCTACAAGCAGTATGACAGCGCGGTGAACCTGTACAACGACAAGTTCGGCAAACCGGCGAAGGACATCATGGACCAGCTTCACGCCGAGAAGCTGCTGACCGACACGCCGTTTGACGAGAAGCTGGAGTGGACGTACTACCTGCTCTGGCACCACGATGGACGCTCGGCCAGGCACGGCGCGGCGATGAGCGGCCCGGACTATGTGCAATGGCACGGATTCTTCGAGGTGTCGCGGCGGTTCTACACGGAGTTCCTGCCCGAGGTCAAAGCGCTGAGACCTGACCTGGTAGATAAGATCACCAGCCAGGACGACCACAAGTGGATCAAGGGGCTTCCGAAGGAAGAGCGCGAGAAGATCCTGGAGTTCTACAAGACGCGGTATGGGGAATAGGAAAGACGAACGTCCAACTTCGAACATCGCCCCGCTTTCAGGCGGGAAACGTTCAACATCCAACAAGAGAGAGGTAGGAAAGTGCGAAGACGAGCATTGATGGTGATTGCAGCGATACTGTTTGTGGGCGGCGTTGTCAACGCGGCTCCGTTGTTCAAGGGCAAGGAGAAGGTGCCGGCGGATGCAGTGGCGCTGTTTGACGGCACGGATCTGTCCCAATGGGTGCAGTGCGGCACGGACAAGGCATCCGCTTGGAAGGTTGAGAAGGGCTACGTGGAAGTCAAACCGGGTGCCGGCTACCTGTGCTCAAAGCAGCAGTTCACAGATTGCCAGCTTCACGTGGAGTTCTGGCTCCCGCTCATGGCCGACAAGAAGGGGCAGGCTCGCGCGAACAGCGGGGTGTACATGCAGGGGCGCTACGAAATTCAGGTCCTGGACTCCTACGGCCTGCAGCCCAAGTCCGACGACTGCGGTGGTGTATACAGTGTGGCCGCGCCGCTCGTGAATGCGTGCCGTCCGCCTGAGACCTGGCAGACATATGATATCATCTTCCATGCCCCGAAGTTTGACGCGCAGGGCAATCAGACCAGCAAAGCCCACGCGATAGTCTTGCAGAACGGCGTGCTGATTCAGGAAGAAACCGAGTGGCCTGAGCCGGGCCGGGCTGCGTTGGACAGCGACCCTAAGACCCCCGGACCGATCTCTCTTCAGGACCACGGCTGCCTGGTCAGGTACCGCAACATCTGGGTCAGACCGCTCTGATTTCGGAATGCGGAGGGCGGATTTCGGATTGCGGATTTGGTTATTGGAATTTGGAATTTGCCCAACCCGGCTCGTGTTTTATTGCCTCATTTCCTTGCCATTGCATCGTGTGACATACAAGCCTTCTGGGTATAGTATTCCTAGCGATCGTCGTGTCGCTGTGCCTGCATTACACGCAGAGCGCACAATGCAGGCGAGAAAGGCGGTCATGTCATACTCAGGATTGTCCGTCACACGAGAGTGCAAAGATCGGGCCGAAGTGGTTCGAGTATCCGGTGAGGTGGATCTCTACACCGTTCCTGATTTCGATGGTGCGTTGAAAGAGGCTGTGGAGAAGGGCGATTCGACTGTGATAGTGGATTTGTCACAGATATCCTATCTGGACAGTTCCGGCCTTAGTTCCCTCATCTCGGCGTATAGGCGTCTTTCCGCCGGTGGAGGGACGATGTTCGTCGTAGCGTCGGCGGTAAATCCATCGGTGAGGCGCGCACTGGAGATCACTCGTCTCGACGCACTGGTCAACGTGTGCGATTCATTTGAATACGCGCTGAACGAAATGCACATGAGGCGCTTGGTCTAAGTGCGTATGGGAGTCCGGCGACCCCCACACGCCCAAACCATCAGTCACTAACCATTCCGATCATCTGACCATTGATTGACCATCTCCGGTCAGGCCATTAACCATCAACCATCTGCTCCGACCATCTCTGACCATTGACCATTTTCCATGTGACCATTCCCCTACGGCACCGGCGCGGAAAGCGTCTTGCCTGCCTTCGACGACAGCTCTGCCGTCTCGATCACCGCGATCACCCTGCGCGAGGACTCCGGCGTTACCTCAAGCGGCGCGCCGTCCAGCATATGGGCCGCCAGGTTCACGTAATAGAGGTTCCAGGTTCCATCCTTGTACTTCACATCGCCCTCAACCTTGATGCCGTCAACCATCGTGTGCAGCTTGAAACTACCGCTCCAGGTATCCGTGATCGCGCCCTTCGTCCCCAGGATTCGGAACCTAGGCTTCGGCGCCATCGCAATCGTCGAGATCGTCAGGTCCGCCGTCGCGCCGTTTCTGAATTTCACTATCGCCTGGGTCTGGTCTTCGTTCGTCACGTCGTTCCAGACCAACTTTTGGAAGAACCCAGTGATGCTCTCCATCTCCTGGCCCTCCATGAAGTTCAGCATCCAGTCCACAAAGTGCGCGCCCCAGTCATACATCGCGCCGCCGGAGATCTTCTTGTCCGACCGCCACCAGTGGCTCGGATGATTCCAGCCGCCCATGAACGCCTCGATCTGGAACACGTCGCCGATGGTGCCCTTGTCAATCACTTCCTTGATCGCCTTGAAATCGCCGTCATGCCTGCGGTTGTGGAAGGTGGTCAGCATGACATTGTTCTTCTTTGCCGCCTCGATCATATCGGTCGCCTGCTGCACGGTGATGCACATCGGTTTTTCCAATACCACGCTCTTGCCCGCGTTCAGCGCCTTCATCGCCAGTTCGTAGTGCGTGTTATGCGGGGTGATGACCACCACAAGCTCGATATCCTTGTTCTTCAGCATCTCTTCGATGCACGGATAGGTCGTGATGCCGGGGTAGTCCGCCTCTGCGGCCACACAGCGCGTCGCGTCAATGTCGCACATAGCGATGGTTTCCATCCGCCCGGTGTCGTTCATCCAGTGGGCGTGTGATTTGCCCATTTGGAATGATGCGCCGTAACCCAGTACCGCGCTCTTGATCTTCCGCTCGCTCATATCTTCGTCCCTCCAGAATCGGAATTGGTCCTCAAGTCTTGTTACGCACCTGTCTCCCAAATCCTCCGGGGATTGTCTTTGAGGAAACCAGGAAAGCAGGAGAACAACCCGTCGGTTGAGAACATACTCTTGATTCAAGTCATGATGGAACCGATAGTCGGCAATGACGACATCAAGCGCCGCATGGTCCGCGACGCGGAGGCGAAGGAATAGATGGCTAAGGAAACCGCGATAAAGCTGTTTGAGACAAAACATGTGCGCACCCATTGGGACGCGGATGCTGAAAAATGGTATTTCAGCATAGTGGACGTGATTGCCATTCTAACGGACAGCATTGATCCTCTGGCCTATTGGCGAAAGCTCAAACAGCGTCTCAGGGCTGAGGGAAATGAAACCGTGACAGATTGTCACGGTTTGAAAATGAAGGCAGCGAACTGTCCGATAAAATCGGACAGTTGAAAATGACTGCTGAAGACGGCAAGATGCGCGTGACAGACGTAGCCGATACCGAGCAACTTCTGCTACTAGTTCAGTGCATCTCGTACTAACCGCCCATGCGTACCACCGATGAGGAGGAATAGATATGCCGAATGATCTCTCACCAATCGAAGGCAATGTGATATTTTATGCGACCGACGACGGCGTGGTACACGTAGAGGTTTTGTACCGGGACGAAACGTTTTGGCTAACGCAGAAAAGGATGTCAGAGCTATTTGGCGTGGAAGTCGGAACGATCAACTATCATCTCAAGGAGATATACAAGTCCAGTGAACTCGCCGAGGAGTCAACTATTCGAAAAATTCGAATAGTTCAAAATGAGGGCGGGAGGAGTGTAAACCGAGAGATAGACTTCTACAACCTCGACGCAATCATTTCGGTCGGATACCGCGTGAACAGCAGACAGGCCACCCAGTTCCGCATCTGGGCAACGCCTTCGGTTCAGGTGAACTCGACGAAGAATCAGTTATCTGGAAAACCAGGACAACTGCGGCAAACGGATTGCAGCAGACTCACTGAAGGGAATTACATGCATGTCATACGGCCACGAGAAGCTACTGGGAATGCCTTTGTATGGGGAGTTCCCGTTCTACATACCGCTGGCGCTTGCGTGGGTGGTGGGTTGGATTGTCGCATGCATCGTCATGTTTTCGCGCCTGCGAAATGAGCATTCCGCTAGTCAACTGACGCTCGGATTCCTGGTCTATGCCGGGCTGGGTGTGGCTGCCTGCCGACTTCAGTTCACGCATATTCCGCTCAAGGCCATTCACCTTGTCCTGTTATTGACCGTGTTTGCGACCGCCCTCGCCAACGTCGTCGTCCGAATGATAATCAGGCACATTCGCCAAGCGTCTCGCGTGGACTTGATACTGGGCATACCCTTGCTTACCTTACCGGTGTTCATCGGCGTGTATATGTCCGCCTCGTATAACGAGACATTCATCACGAACCTGGCACAATCGCGACTCATGAATGTGCAGTATCTTGTGGTGCGATACCACGAGGACAACGGCAAGTATCCCTCCGAACAAGACTGGCAGAAGTCCCTGGCTCCGTACGTCGAAACGCGCGGCGGTCATCATGGGATAGGAATACAGCATCTGCTCTCCATCGGCGGATGCGGGGATTTTCAGTACTTCAAACCTCGAAACGGCACGACCGGCGATCAAATTGTTTCGTCCGTTGTTGTGGAGGCGGGTCAGATCGTTCCAGCGCAGAAGGTTTCGATAGCGCTGGACGGTCACATGACCAAGAAGCGGGTTAGGTAGGGAGAACCTATGCGCCGAGCCACCGGTGACCAGATCACTGATGACTGATTACTGCCCTCGACCCTCTGGACACGGAGGCGATGATGCCAAGCGCGCAGACCACGGCAGCCACCACGAACGCATCGTGGAACGCACGCACTGCCGCATCGGGGGCGCTCAGCAGGTGTGAGTAGTAGTGCAGTCGGCTCGCGTAAACCGCGCTGGTGAGTGCGATGCCGGAAATCATGCCCAGGTTTCTCATCGTCGCGAGCATCCCGGATGCCACGCCAAGCCTCGACACAGGCACCGACCCCATCAAGGCGCTGCTGTTCGGCGATTGGAACACCGCCGTGCCGAACCCCATCACCGCCAATGCGGTCAAGACCTGCAAGTGCGTGGGATGTGCGCCGAGTCTACTGCACAACAACAGGCCGATGGTCACAATCCCCAACCCGACCGACCCCAGCACGCGCGAACCGATCTTGTCCGAAAGGCTGCCGCTGAGTGGGGCGACAAGGGCGACGGTGATCGGTACCGCCGTGAGCGTCATCCCCATTTTTTGCGGGGCGTATCGAAGCACGCCGGACATGTAGAACGGCATCATGAAGACGACCGCGAAGTTGGCGATGTAGTTGATATAGGCGCTTGCACTAGCGGCGGCAAAGAGCCGGTTCTTGAGCAGCGTCAGGTCGAGGATTGGTTGTTCGATGGACTGCTCTCGACGGATAAACGCGATGCCGAACACCACCCAGCCGACCAGCAGTGAGATGATAATCGGCGACCTCCACCCCAGTTCCGGCCCGTTGCTCAGCCCGAGCGCGAAGGACAGCAGGCTGAACAGGAGCAGCAGAGCGCCGGGGATGTCGAAATACTGCTTTGGCCCGCGCTCCTCCGCCCGCAGAACGGCTTGCGAATTGACTATGCCGAAGATGCCGATGGGCAGGTTGATGAAGAAGATCACCGGCCAGCCCCATTTGCCGATGAGGATGCCGCAACCGCATCTCACATAGATGTTCTGCCGAACCGCACGGCGCTCTGCGAGAATCTGCTCGCGGGTCTTGCCTTGATTCATAGCAAGAGAAAGCAGGCAGATAACTATGGCTGGCACCAGCAAGTATTCCAACGGCGTCCTCCTAGACTGCATCCATCTCAGCGAGACAGGATGTGACCGGCTTGTTCGTCAGGTCGATACATAACTGAGACATGAATTGGCCTCTGGAAACCATTATATCCCTAAGTAGGGATATTTTCAAGCGATTCTTCTGGGATAATGAGGCATCCTTAAGATCGGATGCCAATGAAATGCCGCGTGGTGGTGAGCGCCTTCGGACCGCCGAAGGACGAATGAATCAGGTCGGACCGCGAGTCAGCGAACGCCGTCGAGAGCTTCAGATGAGCCAGGACGATCTGTGCGCTCGGATCGCTCACGTCACCAACGGCGCATGGAATCCCGCCTGGCAGGACATATCGCGCATAGAGCACCAAGCACGGCTCGTCACCGACCTAGAAATCCTTGCCCTCGCCCAGGCTCTCGAATGCTCTCCGTACCTACTCCTTACCGGCAAACATGCACCTACCGATAGATCATAGATCGGCGCAAATCTCCGTCGGGCCTTCGGGCTCGGCGCAACATCGCCATTTCTGCCCCTCGGTGTCCGCCTGCTCGTAGTTTCAATCCTCGCCGGACCCGGAGGCCCGGTGCAACAGTTCTGGTAAGACCCAATGCCGCCATAGTAGACACTGTTTCAATCCTCACCGGACCCGGAGGCCCGGTGCAACCGCGTTTCCTCGTCGTGCAACCAATCGAACGCCTTGTTTCAATCCTCACCGGACCCGGAGGCCCGGTGCAACATCCCGAGTCGGCAATCCCCGCCCGACTGCCAGTTGTTTCAATCCTCACCGG
>JANYKG010000066.1 GCA_025358205.1 Armatimonadota bacterium | reverse complement strand
GCGTATCCATCGGCGGTGAGTTGATCCAGCCGATCGCGATGGAAGTGGGACTTCGGTTCGCCATCCGAGAGGGCGGCCGCACAGTTGGCGCGGGCGTGGTAGTAGAGATTATCGAGTAGCTCCGAAGGAGTAGGCAATGCGTAGAGAGAAAGTCAGGATTCGGCTTAAAGCCTTTGATCATAGGATACTGGATCAGTCCGCAGAGCGGATCGTCGAGACGGCTCGTCGAACAGGTGCCAGGATTTCAGGTCCGGTGCTTCTGCCCACGGAGAAGAACATATACTGCGTGAACAAAGCGCCGAACATTGATAAGGAGTCCATGGAGCATTTCGAGATGCGGACTCACAAGCGGTTGATTGACATCCTGGAGCCGGGTCCGAAGACTATTGACGCATTGATGCGCTTGGACCTGCCGAGTGGTGTAGACATCGAGATCAAGCTATAGGGAATTCCCCAGGCCGGGGGCTTTGCCGGGTAAGTGCAGATTGTCCCCGGCCTGTTTGTGGCCGGGCGTTAGTTAAGGAGTACGGGAAATGATCAATTCTATCTTAGGGCGAAAAGTTGGCATGACCCAGGTCTTTGCCGAAGACGGCACAGTGGTTCCAGTCACCGTGGTGCAAGCAGGCCCGGTGGTGGTCACTCAGTTGCTAGGCGAGGCCAAGGAAGGCTATACCGCCGTACAGGTGGGATTTGAAGAGGTCAATGCCAAGCGTGTGAACAAGCCGGATGCCGGTCAGTTTACGAAAGCCGGAGTAACACCCCGGCGTTTCATTCGTGAATTTCGCATGGATTCCACCGCTGACATGCAGGTGGGACAGGAAGTGAAGGTTGACATCTTCAAGGCTGGCGACAAAATTAGCGTGACCGGAACATCCAAGGGTAAGGGATTCGCTGGCGCAGTGAAGAGATATCACTTCAAGGGTGGTCCTGCTTCACATGGTTCCACCGTTCACCGCAAGCCTCAGTCCGGCGGCGCGACGGATGCTGCCAGAACGTTTAAGGGTTCACGTCGTCCTGGTCGAATGGGCGGCGAGACCGTTACCGTTCAGGGACTTAGCATAGTGAAGGTGGACGCGGAGAAGAACCTGCTGCTCATCAAAGGTGCAGTACCCGGAGCGACCGGCGGCATGGTTACCGTTTGTATTATGGATTAATGGTTTGTTGGACTGCGAACCTGAGCGTTTGCAGCCCGATTGAGATGGAGGAAAGACTATGCCCGAGGTAGCAGTTGTCAACTCGGAAGGCGTTGAAGTAAGCAAGATCACACTCGCAGATGCAGTGTTCGGGATTGAACCGAGCATGCCTCTGGTTTACAGCGCTGTGGTCGCGCACTTGTCCAACGTCAGAGCCGGAAGCGCGGCAACGCTCACGAGAGCGAATGTCCGTGGAGGCGGCCGGAAGCCGTTTCGCCAGAAGGGTACTGGACGCGCAAGACAGGGATCCATTCGCGCGCCGCACATGCCCGGTGGTGGAGTAGTTTGGGGTCCGCATCCCAAAGACTACAATCTGGACATGCCGAAGAAGATGCGACGTCAGGCGATTAGGTCTGCGCTGTCCTCAAAGCTGGCCGATGGTCAGGTGAAGATCGTAGACGAGATCAAGTTGGAAGCGATCAGCACAAAGAAGCTGGTAGCGATGATGGAAGCCCTCGGTATGCAGGGGAAGACTGTACTCATCCTGGCCGAACACAGCGATATAATCTACAGATCAGCAAGGAACGTACCTTGGCTGATGGTGAGAGTGGCACCGGGCATCTCAACATATGAACTTCTAAACGCGGCAAACGTGCTTATGGTTAAGGACGCAGTCGCGAAGATGGAGGAGGTTCACGCAAAGTGAAGAGCGCATATCAGATTTTGGAGCGACCTCTGGTGACAGAGAAGAGCATGGACATGGTACCGAACGGTAAGTACTCGTTCCGTGTTGATAAAGCCGCGAATAAGATAGAGATAGCGGGCGCTGTCGAGCAGGTCTTCAACGTGAAGGTAGTCAGCGTAAACACGATGATAGTTAAGGGCAAGAAACGACGCCAGGGCCGCCGTCCGGAAGGTAAGACACCGGACTGGAAAAAGGCCATTGTGAGTTTGTCGCCCGGTCAGAAGATAGAACTTTTCGAAGGGATGTGACAAGATGGCGCTTAAGAGTTTCAAGCCCACATCACCCGGCAGAAGATTCGCGACAGTCGCGAGTTTTGAAGAGATTACAAAGAAGGATCCGGAGAAGTCACTGCTGAAGCCGCTGAAGAAGAGCGGTGGACGTAATGCCGCAGGTAGGGTGACCGTGCGGCATCGCGGCGGCGGCCATAAGAGGCAGTACCGCATCATAGACTTCAAGCGGAACAAGGTAGACATACCGGCGAAGGTTGCGTCTATCGAGTATGATCCGAACCGGTCAGCTCGAATCGCGCTGCTGAACTATGCCGACGGTGAGAAGCGGTATATCATCGCGCCACTCGGCATCAAGGTCGGCGACAAGATTATCACCAGCGCTACTGCTGACATCAAGCCGGGCAACTGCCTGCCGATTCAGAACATCCCGCTGGGAACGCTTGTGCATAACCTCGAACTGTCGCCGGGCAGAGGCGGACAGATGGTTCGCAGCGCGGGCGGATATGCTCAGGTGATGGCAAAAGAGGGTATCTACTCGCAGATCAGACTGCCGTCCGGTGAAGTCCGGTTGGTGCTGCTGACCTGCAAGGCCACCATCGGACAGATCGGCAACATCGAGCACGAAAACATTTCCTTGGGTAAGGCCGGACGGAACAGGCACCTGGGCGTGAAGCCTACTGTCCGCGGCGTAGTTATGAACCCGAGAGACCATCCTCATGGAGGAGGAGAGGGCAAGTCCCCAGTTGGACGCAAGAGCCCAATGACTCCTTGGGGCAAGCCGGCAATGGGTCGCAAGACCAGGCGTCGCAAGTATACCGACAAGTTCATTGTTAAGAAGAGAAGCTAAGGAGGCTGCCGAGTGACTAGGTCGCTAAAGAAAGGTCCATACGCCGACCCGAAACTGCTGGCGAAGATAGATGATATGAACGCCAAGGGTGAGAAGCGGATCATCAAGACTTGGTCTCGACGGTCCACCATCTTCCCTGAGATGATTGGGCACACACTTGCCGTACATGACGGCAGGAAGCATGTGCCGGTGTTCATCACGGAGAACATGGTAGGTCACAAACTCGGAGAGTTCTCAGTGACCAGGACCTTCCGGGGCCACGCAGGGAGCCGGAACGAAAAGTCCACGTCGGTGAGATAGGTTGTCCGATTGCTGTAGACGCGAATAATGCGCGTGTTGCGGCATAGGTAGTAAGGTTCGTTGGAGGATATCATGGAGGCAAAAGCGATCGGCCGATACCTGAGGGTGCCGCCGAGAAAAGCTAGACTGGTACTGGACGCTATACGCGGAAAGAGCGCAAGCGAGGCTTTGGCGATACTCAAGTTCACGCCGAATGAAGCTGCCAGGTACATAGAGAAGATTCTGCATTCCGCAATGGCGAATGCAGAGAACAACTTCGCTATGGACCGGGATGCTCTTCGTGTGGTGACAATCTATTCGGATACGGGACCTTCCATGAAGCGGATACAGCCGCGTTCCATGGGGCGAGCGTATCGGATTATAAAGAGAACGAGTCACATAACCGTCATCGTTGCAGAGGACGAGAAGTTGAAAGCAGCTGCCAAGCACGCAAAGCCGGCAGCCGCAAAGCACCCGACTCGGCGCAAGGCTACCGCTGATGCAGCGCCTGCAGCGGCCAAGCCCAGCAGGGCGAAGAAACCGGCAGTCGAGCAGCCGGCCGAAAAGACTTCCGCAGCAAAGGCTCCCGCAGCGGACACAGCTTCGGAACAGGAATAAGTTCGAGGAAAGAGGGTTATCCAATTGGGCCAGAAGATTCATCCAATAGGGTTTAGGATCGGCGTCATACGCGATTGGGAGAGCAAGTGGTACATGGACAAGGGCTATGCAGAAGCTCTTGTGGAAGATGTGCGCCTCCGTCGCTATGTGAAGAAGACTCTGTACGCTGCTGCTCTTTCGAAGATTGAGATCGAGCGCGCGGCCAACAGGATCAAGGTCACGCTTCATGCGGCACGTCCGGGCATCATCATCGGGCGGGGCGGCAAGGGCATTGACGATCTGCGGGCGGACCTGGAGAAGACCACCGGTAAGTCGGTTACGGTCAACGTTCAGGAGATCAGACGTCCGGAGCTTGAAGGCCAGTTGGTAGCGGAGAGCATCGCGCAGTCCCTTGAGAAGAGAATCTCGTTCCGACGAGCCATGCGTCAGGCCATTATGCGAACCATGAGAATGGGCGCGAAGGGCATCAAGGTTGGGCTGTCCGGACGGTTGGGCGGTGCGGAAATTGCACGGCGTGAAGGCGACAAGCAGGGTAAGATTCCTCTGCACACCCTCAGAGCAGATATTGATTATGGTTTTGCCGAAGCAGCCACCACATATGGCAACATCGGCATCAAGGTTTGGATATACAGAGGCGACATACTGCCGAACCAGAGAAACATGACTCTGGAAGAGCGGCTGGGTAACCTGCCCGCGCCGCACTCAGCGGACGGTCCGAGAGGCGATCGCAGACGCGGACCGGGTGGTCCTGGTGGGCCAGGCGGATTCCGTGGCGGTCAGGGTGGCCGTGGCGGACCTGGCGGGCCAGGCGGCGGACGCGGAGGTCGCGGAGGACAGGGCGGCGGTCGCCCGGGAGGAGCTGCCTGATGTTAATGCCTAAGAGGGTCAAATACCGGAAGATGCACCGGGGTTCACGCGCCGGTAAATCCAAGGGTGGAAACAAGATAAGTTTTGGTGAGTACGGACTACAGGCGCTTGAATCGTGCTGGCTCACCAGTAATCAGATAGAAGCAGCTCGTGTTGCCATGACCAGGCACATCAAGCGCGGCGGCCAGATATGGATCAGGGTCTTCCCTGATAAGTCCGTATCGAAGAAACCTGCCGAGACCCGTATGGGCAGCGGCAAAGGCGCCCCGGAGTTCTGGGTGTCGGTAGTCAAGCCTGGCCGGATGCTATTTGAGATGTCCGGAGTTGCAGAGGATTTGGCTAAGGAAGCAATGCGGTTGGCCGCACACAAGCTTCCTATTCAGACGAAGTTCGTGACTGAGAAGGAATTTGGTGAGACATATGAAGCTGGATCAGAGTAGACAGCAGCTTCGAGATAGCTCGGATGCTGAATTGAAGCGCGTACTTGAGGAGGAGCGAAAGAACCTCTTCATGGCGCGACGGGATACAGTCACCAGGCAACTGGAGAATCCCCATCGGATCAGGCAGATTCGGAAGAAGATTGCGCGCATTATCACAATAGAGAAGCAGCGCGAGATTGGGTCTGCGGAGGCAAAAGGGTAGGCTATGGAAGAGACCAGAGCGAATCGCAAAGTACGAGCCGGTAGAGTAGTCAGCGACAAGATGGAGCAGACCGTTGTGGTAGCCGTCGAGTCCAGGATTCGCCACCCGCTCTACGGTAGGATTATCCGCAGGACCAAGAAGTTCAAGGCCCACGACGAAAGCAATGCTGTGGGAATGGGCGACCTGGTTGAGATCATGGAGTGCAAGCCCATGAGCCGCGAGAAGCGGTGGAGAGTCTCCCGGGTAGTCGAGAAGGCGAAATAACTGAAGGGGTAGTGGGAACATGATCCAGATTTATACGCGATTAAGAGCGGCGGATAACTCCGGCGCAAAAGAGATCATGGCCATTCGAGTCATGAAAGGCTCCAACTGCCAGTACGCGGGAGTCGGCGATGTCTTTGTAGGAACTGTGAAGTCGGCTAACCCCGGCGCCACCGTCAAGAAGGGCGATGTCGTTCGTTGCGTGGTAGTTCGTACAAAAAAGGCCATTCACAGGAAAGACGGTTCCTATGTGCGTTTCGATGACAACGCTGCAGTGGTCATAAGCGCCGCCAATGAACCGCGAGGCACCCGGATTTTCGGCCCGGTGGCAAGAGAATTGCGCGAGAAGAATTTCATGAAGATCATCTCGCTCGCACCTGAGGTTCTGTAGAAGGCATCGCGTGATGCCGACGGCAGAGCTGACCGGGAGCGGACGAAGGAGTATAGAAATGGGACTGAAGATCAAGAAGGGTGACCAGGTAGTCGTACTGGCGGGCAAAGATAAGGGCAGGCAGGGCAAAGTCATCCAGACTATGCCCAAGGAAAGCTCCGTAATTGTGGACGGAGTGAATATGGTCACAAAGCACCAGAAGCCCAAGCGCACAAACAGGGCAACACCTGCCAGCCAGACAGGGCGGATTACGAAACCGGCGCCGATGAGCGTGGCAAAAGTCATGCTTGTTTGCCCACGGTGCGGTAAGCCGTCTCGTGTAGGTCATACCATTGGCGAGGGAGATCGCCGGGCGCGAATGTGCAAGCGCTGCGACGAACTCATAGACGTAAGCTAAGGGAGATATACAGAACATGGCACGTCTGAAAGATAAGTACAAAACAGAAACGATTCCCGCTCTCATGAAGCAGTTCAACTATTCGAACATCATGCAAGCGCCCAGACTTGAGAAAGTCATCATCAACATGGGCGTGGGCCAGGCTGTGCAGGATCCTAAGCAGCTTGACCACGCAGTGCGGGATCTGACCATTATCGCTGGTCAGAAGCCGGTCATCACGAAGGCGAAGAAGTCAATCGCGAACTTCAAGATTCGTGAAGGCATGCGCATCGGAACGAAGGTTACTCTTCGCGGTGAGCGAATGTATGAGTTCCTCGATAGGTTCTTCAACATAGTGCTCCCCAGGGTTCGTGACTTTGGCGGAATATCGCCGACGTCGTTCGATGGCAGAGGCAACTTTGCTATGGGCTTGAAAGAGCAGTTGGTTTTCCCGGAGATTGACTACGATAAGGTAGACAAGATCAGAGGTATGGATGTTGTAGTCGCCACAAGCGCCAAGACGGATCAAGAGGCGCAGGCGCTTCTGAAACTGCTCGGCATGCCTTTCCGAGAGCGCTAATCCGCATTATTCACAAAAAGCGTGAATAATGCTCAGAAGGCCCTACATTATCCATTTCATGAATAATGCAGGCGAGGAGGATCATCAGGTGAAAGCTTACACGGCTGATGCAATACGGAACATAGCACTGGTGGGACATGGAGGATGCGGCAAGACGTCTCTGTCTGAGGCGTTGCTGTTCAGCTCCGGCGCTATTGACCGGTTGGGTAAGGTTGATGAAGGTACCACTACATCAGACTATGATGCGGATGAGATAAAGCGGAAAATCAGTATTAACGCAACGGTCGCGCCCGTCGAGTGGAAGAACACGAAGATCAACTTCATTGACACACCGGGTTATGCGGATTTCGTCGGCGACGTGCGAAGCGCACTGAGAGTCGTAGAGGGCGCGATAGTAGTAGTATGCGCGGTCTCCGGCATGGAAGTCGGTACCGAGACGGCAGCGGATTTTGCTGACGATTACGGCGTTTCAAAGTCGTTCTTCATCAATAAGATGGACAGAGAGAACGCGGACTTCTATGCTGTGACCGAGGCGCTTCGCAAGAAGTTTGGCACAAACGTGGTTCCGGTCCAGTTGCCGATAGGTTCGCAGGATTCCTTCAAGGGCGTCGTTGATCTGCTCGCCATGAAATCCTACACAGGCTCAGGCAAGCAGATAACGGAAGGCCCCATACCGGCGGACATGGCCGATGCGGTTGCGAAGTACCGCGACGCACTTATCGAGTCGGCTGCTGAGAATGATGACGAGCTGATCGGTAAGTATCTGGACGGCGAAGAGCTGACCAACGAAGAGATCATGCGAGGCTTCTCGCTCGGCGTTAAGTCGGGCAAGACAGTCCCGGTGTTCTGTGGATCATCGCTGAAGGACATTGGCATTTCCAGTCTGCTTGATGAGATCGTCGGTTCGTTCCCGTCACCGCTGGATGTTCCCGTTGCCAAGGGTGTGAAGCCCGGTACGGAGACAGAAGAAGAGCGTTCCGCCAGTGACAGTGCGCCGTTCTCGTCGTTGGTGTTCAAGACGCTGGCAGACCCTTACGTGGGCAAGTTGACGTATTTTAGAGTGTATTCCGGCGTGCTGAAGTCGGACTCACATGTGTTCAATAGTTCCAAGGGCGCAGAAGAGCGCATCGGGCAGGTTTATTTCCTGAAAGGCAAGGCTCAGGAAGCGGCAGCGCAGGTGAATGCCGGTGATATAGCTGCCGTCGCCAAGCTCGCAGAGACCGGCACGGGCGATACGCTTTGCGACAAAGCCAAGCCGATTCAGTTCCCGGCCATCAAGTTCCCTGCGCCGGTGTTCACGGTTGCCATCAGAGCAAAGACGAAGACCGATGAGGACAAGCTGGGTCCCGGGTTGGCGAGACTGGCAGACGAAGATCCTACGTTCCAGTACAGACGCGAGCCGGAGACCGGTGAGACGCTGATAAGCGGACTGGGTGAGGCGCATGTGGAGATTGTAGTGGATCGCCTGCACAGGAAATTTAGCGTGAGTGTAGATGTTGACACTCCCAAGATTCCGTACCGAGAAACCATTACCATGAGCGCAAAGGCTCAGGGCAAGCATAAGAAGCAGACCGGCGGACGCGGCCAGTACGGCGATGCATGGATCGAACTGCAGCCGCAGGAAAGAGGCGTTGGGTTTGAGTTCGTTGACCATGTTGTCGGCGGCGCAATCCCAAGGAACTTCATTCCCGCAGTTGAAAAAGGCGTTCGCGAGGCGATGGATAGAGGTTTCCTGGCTGGTTTCCCTGTTGTGGATGTAAAGGCGATCGTTTACGACGGCTCATTCCACCCGGTGGATTCATCTGAAATGGCGTTCAAGATGGCAGGGATCATAGGTTTCCAGGCTGCGGCTGAGAAGTGCGCGCCGGTATTGCTGGAGCCGATTGTAGCAGTAGATGTCGTGGTGCCGGAAGAGTACATGGGCGACATAATTGGCGACCTGAATGGTAAGAGAGGCCGAATCCTGGGGATGGAGCCGATAGCCGGCAACAAACAACGGATCAAGGCGCTGGCGCCTCAGGGCGAGATGCTGAGATATGCAATTGACCTTCGCTCTATCGCGCGGGGCCGGGGAAGCTTCTCTACAGAAGTCTCCCACTATGAGCAGGTTCCGGCTCATGCGGCTCAGCAGATCATCGAGCAGAGAAAGAAAGAAAAAGAGGAGTCATAAGTGGCAAAGCAAGCACTTATCGAGAAATGCAAGCGCAAGGCAAAGTTTAAGGTACAGCAGTACAACAGGTGTCACCTGTGCGGCAGACCGCATGCGTACATACGCAAGTTTGGGATCTGCCGGATTTGCTTCAGGGAATTGGCGCACATGGGACAGGTTCCTGGTGTGACCAAGTCCAGTTGGTAGGTCCTCGGTAACGAGGATACCACCCAAATCCAGCCTGTACCGTCTGCTTCAGGTGAAGGCGGCAAGGGCACACGGAGGAGAGTATGGCAGTTACGGATCAGGTTGCGGACCTGTTGACCAGGATTCGCAATGCGAACATGGCAGGGCATGATCACGTTGAGATCATGGGATCACGGCTGGGTGTAGAAGTCGTGAAGATTCTGCAGTCGGAAGGCTTTGTAAAGAGTTACGAAGTCGTCAAAGACAAGGTGCAGAATCGCATTAAGGTTAGCCTTAAGTACGGGCCGCGCAAGGAAAAAGTGGTTACCGGGCTAAAGCGAGTAAGCAAGCCGGGACGACGGGTTTACACAAAGCGCGGCGAGATTCCCAGAGTACTTGGTGGGCTTGGCATCGCCATTCTGAGCACGTCCAGCGGTGTAATGACTGACCGCGCGGCAAGGAAGCTCGGCGTAGGTGGCGAGGTCCTGTGCTATGTGTGGTAGGGGGTTAATTCTATGTCTAGAATAGGCAAAATGCCCATTCCGGTACCGAGTGGAGTGGACGTAAAGATAGAACAAGGTCTGGTCACAGTCAAGGGTCCCAAGGGCACATTGCAGCAAGAAATCGTGCGAGGCATGATTGTGAAGATGGAAGACGGTATCATTATCGTGGACCGTCCGTCAGACATCAAGATGCACCGGGCGTTGCACGGTCTGACCCGCACCCTTGTCAACAACATGGTGGAGGGTGTCACCAAGGGCTACCAGAAGATTCTGGAAGTTCATGGCGTGGGATACAGAGCGCAATTGGTCGGCGCGAACCTGCAGCTTCTAGTGGGCTATTCGCATCCTGTGGACATTGTTCCGCGCGAAGGCATCACCTTCGAGGTTGGCCAGGAAGCGAACACCAGACTGCCATTCATAACCGTCCTGGGCATCAACAAGCAGGTGGTTGGACAGCAGGCTGCTGAGATCAGAGCGGTAAAGAAGCCGGAACCCTACAAGGGCAAGGGCATCAGATACAAAGGCGAAGAAGTGCGCAGGAAGGCCGGCAAGGCTGGCAAGGCTGCAGGGAAGTAAGCGGAGGACATTAGACCATGCTAAGACGTGAAATGCTGCGACAGGCGAGACATGATCGGGTTCGCAAGCGTGTATCCGGCACGGCTGAGCGTCCTCGGCTGTGTGTCTCCCGAACCCTGTGCAATGTATATGTTCAGGTAATTGACGACACAAGCGGCAAGACGTTGCTCGCCGCTTCGACTCGCGATAAGGAATTGAAGCCCACAGTGAAGAGCGGCGGCAACATTGACGCGGCTAAGGCGGTGGGCGCTCTCGTGGCTAAGCGCGCCGGAGAGAAGGGCATCAAACAGGTGGTCTTCGATCGGGGCGGATATCTGTACCACGGAAGAGTGAAGGCCCTTGCCGATGCTGCCCGCGAAGGCGGACTGGATTTCTAGGAGGATTCTATGCCGAAAATCGATCCCGAAAAGCTGGATCTTGAAGAACGGTTGATTAAGACCAACAAGTGCCAGAAGACCCATAAGGGCGGCCGCACAATGAGCTGGAACACGCTGGTAGTGGTCGGTGACCATGCCGGACATGTGGGCATTGGGCTGGGCAAAGCTCGCGGCGTACCCGATGCCATACGCAAGGGGGTAGAGGATGCCAAGAAGCAGATTATAGAAGTGCCTATGATCGGGCCGACCATCCCGCACGCGATCCTTGGCAGCTTTGGCGCATCACGGGTGCTGCTGAAGCCCGCAGCTCCTGGCACCGGCGTCGTTGCAGGTGGCTCAGTGCGCGCGATTCTGGAAGTTGCCGGCATCAGAGATGTCCTGGGCAAAATCTTAGGTTCGCCGAACGCCATCAACTCCGCGCAGGCAACCATGGACTGTCTGAAGAAGCTGAAGAGGGCTGATGAGGTGGCCAAGCTTCGAGGCAAGTCGGTAGAAGAGCTGCTTCCCAAAGGCATGTTGCGTGCGATGGCATCAGACATGCCAGTCGCTGTCGCCGAAGTTGCGACGGTTGAGGCAGTTGCGGAGGTTGCAGACAATGCTTAAGATAACACTCCGGAAGAGTCCCATAGGCTATAGCGTTAGGCAGAAGCGCACCGTTAAGGCGCTGGGACTCGGGAAAATGAACTCATCAGTAACCCATGACGAGAATCCTGTGATTCTAGGCATGGTTCGAAAAGTCACCCACTTGGTCGAAGTTGAGACGGTGGAAGAGTAGATATCAGGAGGCACTTCAAGTGAGACTGAACGATCTCAAGCCTGCGGCAGGTTCAACCAAAAAGCGAAAGCGAGTGGGCAGAGGCATGGGTTCCGGTCACGGTAAGACTTCGACGCGCGGACACGGTGGTCAGAAGAATCGCACCAGTGTACCGCCGCAGTTCGAGGGCGGCCAGACTCCTCTGCATCGCAGACTTCCGCAGAAGCGCGGGTTCACCAACATATTCAAGAAAGAGTATGCCATTGTGAATCTGGATATTCTTGCCAAGCTGACAGAGGACACCATTACCCCTGAACTCCTGTTGGAGAAGGGGATCATCCATGACATCAAAGCGGGGCTGAGAGTGCTCGGCCGCGGCGATCTGGATAAGGCAGTCACTGTGAAGGCGCATCATTTCACCAAGTCCGCCGAAGAGAAGATCATAGCGAAAGGCGGCACCGTGGAGGTGATCGAGTAATGCTGGCATCTTTGATCGCGGCATTCAGACTTCCGGACCTGAGAAAACGCATTCTTT
>JANYKG010000050.1 GCA_025358205.1 Armatimonadota bacterium | reverse complement strand
TTGACAACACAGCCCGGACGTTCTGTTAAGTTGAAAACTGCTTTTTCAACTTAACAGAACACTAGTTTACGGCATCACAGATACTGGTAATTATAACAGGAAGTAGGGCGAAGAGATGGCCTCATCAACAGCTTCCATTAGTGGAGTGGTCTCCGGCATCAAGACCGACGAGATCATAGCTAAGATGATGGATCTGGCAAAGGCGCCAGTCACTCGTATGCAGACCCAGCAGACGAATATCCAAACCAGAATTAACGTCTGGCAGGAATTGAATACACGCCTGCTTGCCTTCAAGTCCAAGTCCGATGCCCTGTCACAGTTCACCACTTTTCGAACGATGAACGCCTCGTCCAGCGATACCGGTTTGCTTGCTGTAACCGCAGGGTCCAGCGCAGAGCCAGGCTCCTACTCAATGAAGGTCAATGCCACCGCCAAAACCAACCAACTCAAGATGCAGGGGTTCGCGGATACCACCACTACGACCGTGGGAACCGGTATGCTGGCCATCGGAGTTGGTTCCGCCCCAAAGATTGCTATTAGTCCGCTCACAGGCTCGGTAGATTCGGTGACTCTGGCAGCAGACAGTGCATTGGCCACAGGGAGTCAATCGCTGGTAATAGACGCGGCGGCAACTACGGCAACGCACGAGCTATCAGGCACGTATGCAGGCGCAGACGAAGCCGCCGCGCGTACCGCCGATGCCGGAGCGGCTGGAATCATAACCATAAATGGCAAGACGATAACCCTTGACGATTCTGCTACTCTGGGCAGTGTGGTTGACGCCATCAACCTCAAAACAACAGACACCGGCGTCAGAGCTTCCATCACAGGTTCAGCCGACAACTGGCACGTCACGCTTACACAGCAGTCTCGCGGTAGCCTAAAGCAAATAGCGTATGGTGAGGACGGAGCCATACTGAATGGCGGAGCGGCTGGCGACTTCACTGCGGCAGGAAGCGACGCGCTTGGTCATATCGGCGCTGTGGTATTTGATAAAGGATCAGGCGATACGCTCCAGAGCGCGGCCGGTGATGTTGTGGTGTTGAACAACTCCGTCATCGCCGGAACCGTGGACAACGCATTCGACGTGCTGAAAGGCGTTGCGATCACCATTGACAGCACAAACAACACTCTCGCAGGGCTACGAAACGCCATCAACGCGTCCAACTCCGGCGTCACGGCATCTATATTGAATGACGGCGCAGCAGGTTCGCCGTACCGACTGGTGGTTACGAGCAAAACCAGCGGAACTGCCGGCGCGATTACACTAGATTCGAGCAGATTAACGGGCGGCACGACCCCTGCTTTCACCACGCTTCAAGCGGCCCAGGATGCGTCCATAACGCTAGGCGAAGGCGCCGGAGCGATTACCGTTACCAAAGGCTCAAACACTGTTACGGACATGATCCAGGGAGTCACACTGTATCTGAAGGCATCGGACACTAACAAGACCTTAACCGTAGACGTGACCCAGGACACGGCCACTGCTAAGGCTGCCGTCGTAGATTTCGTGACCCAGTACAACAACCTTGTTGACTATATCACCCCACAGTCCATATACGATGCTGCCGCCCATACAACCGGGGCGCTGTTTGGCGATTCCACACTCCGGAACCTGCTCTCCGATATGAGAAGCAAGATGGGAAACCCGATTACGGGCATTGACCAAGACATCAAGGTTATGTCTCAAATAGGCATCAAGTCCACAACCGGTGACAAGCTTCAGATAGATGATGCAGCTTTGGACGAAGCCCTTAACACAAAGATGGATCAGGTGCAGAATCTGTTTGCCAAGCAAGGCAGCGCATCCGATATCAATGTGACTTTTTCTGGTAGCACAATCAAGACAGCTACTTCCAGCACGGCAGGCTATGCAGTCAACATCACCCAGGCCGCTACTCAAGGCTACGTGGTGGCCGGCGCCAAGCAAACCTCTGTACTGGCGCAGAACGAGACACTGAGCATCAATGGAACCGCGATCGCGCTCACTACAGGCATGACCCAGAGCCAAGTGGTCACAAAAATCAATTCATATAACGCTCAGACTGCAGTGACCGCCTCCATAGTTGACGGCGCGCTGAAGTTGAGGAGCGATAGATTCGGCGACAGAACTCACATAGGTGTGATCTCGAACGTATCCGCTCTTCAGAACCAGGGAGCCAACTCAGGGTTCGGCAATAAGCCGGTGACAGATACCAATTTCGGAGGTCAGATCGGCGGAGGAACCGGTACACAAGGGCTGAATGTTGCGGGAACCATTAATGGAGAAGCGGCGACCGGCTCCGGTCAGTTCCTCACCGGCAACGCAGACAATGCCAAGACTTCCGGTCTGATGATCAAGTTCACCGGCGCGGGAACCGGGAGCTTCGGAACGGTCGGCTTCACCCGAGGATTGGGCGGCATATTGGCGGACTTCGCAACCAGCGTCACAACCGCGACCACAGGTTCAATTGCACGGGCTACTACCAGCCTGCAGGATCAGATCACCCATATCGGTGATGATATCACTGCCATGAACAACCGGCTCGCCGCGCAAGAAGCTCGGCTAACCGCGCAGTTCAACGCTATGGAAGCTGCGATGTCCACATTGAAGGCTCAAGGCGACCGACTATCAGCGCAATTGGCGCAGTCTTCAGCGTCATCGTCAAGTAAATAATCTTACGCACAGGAGTAGAGACAAGGATGTCAACCAACAGTCCGTTCAATCAGTACTTTGAGACCCAGATACTGACCGCCTCACCGGGCAAGCTTCTCGTCATGACATATGACGCGGCAATACGCTTCGCCCGCACCGCACAGCAGAAGATGCTGTCCGGCGATCTATACGAACAAAGCACGAACATTGGTAAGGTGCAGAACATCCTGCTTGAACTGATGTCCTCGTTGAACCCGACTGTGGATCAGCAGTTGACCGCGAATCTTGATGCGCTCTATACCTACATGTTCGACAAGCTCACACAAGCGAACATCCATGACGACGCACAGGCTGTGGACGAGGTGGTCAACATCCTGACAGAGCTTCGGACGACTTGGGCAGAGGCGGAACAACTGGCCAAAACAGGATCGGACACAAAGGCGGCGGCATGATGAACAGCACACAAGAAATGCAAACCGCCGGATACAGCGCCCTGCTCGCCAGAATGATCAGTCTTACTGACAGGGTGTCAACAGCGGCGCTGAACATGAACACTGACGATATGAATCGCCTGCTGGCCGAACGCGAGGCGCTGTGCAACATGATCGTTTCCGCCCGCCACACCTTGCCGGCGCTGGACGAAGTCTCTGCGCGGATGGAAAGCGTATTACTGGACAAGCAGGCTAATTGCGAATCAATAGTCGCGGCAAGCCTTGCGGAAACCAGAAGAACCATCGGCGATTTCCACCAGAAAAAAGAACTCGGGGCCGCATACGCACCCCAAAACGAGTCGAATCAGGCCAGATACCTGGACAACAGAACTTGAGGTAGTTACTCATGTCACGCGCGCTCGCCGCTTTCATCATCGCACTTGCGGTGACGTCCGCACTTCCGGCATATGCAGCCGGACCGGACAGATACACCGCAATCGCTCAACGAGTGATTGCACTCAAGAGCAGCGAAATGGGCCGTGTGCGCACCATTGGTGAGTCCGTGCTTGGCCGGCCGATTTACTCCATCGTTATCACCAATCCCGACAACCCTGACACTATGGACTCTGAACGCGTGCGAGTGATGTTCATCTGCGGCCAGCACGGTGACGAATCATCTTCGGTGACTGCCATGACCGCCCTTGCCGAGGATCTTTCCAAGGGTCGAAATCCTCAACAAAGGGCTATGCTCAGCAATGCGGTGATTACCATCGTACCCGTCTGCAATCCGGATGGCTTCACGGCCTTTCAGCGAACCAACGCGATGGGTATTGATCTGAACCGAGACTGGGCTGCCCCCAATCAACCGGAAACGATTGCCATTGCCAGGCTCGTTGCCGACTTCCGCCCGCAGGTTGTGATAGACGAACACGAATGGCTGGACGGTGGGCCGACTAGAAAGACAGGCGTTGAGTTGGCGGGGTTCGGTCAGGCTCAGCAGTACCGTCTGGCTCGAATGCTTGCGACGGTGATTCGGAAGAAGATGGGGCAAAACGGCACACCGATAGGCGCGGTTCAGTATCGGCCTCAGGCAAATCCCACGCTGGCTCACAGGCGCTTTGCGGACAGCGGCATCTGCAGCATGTTGATCGAGACAACTCCCGATCTGTCGCCGAGCGCGCGCACGACCGTGTACCGATCTTTCGCCAAGAACTTGCTATCGGCGCTTACATCTCCTCCAAACTCACGTATAGCCGACAGTCTCGGCAGTCTCGCAAACTCTGGCAGAAAGCCAAGGATATCATTGGCTGCCTTGTACTCACCCAGCCCAACGATTGCCGTTCCTGATTTCGCACAGCCCATAGCGTTGACGGCGCTCGCTTGTGTGCTGGCGCTTGCAGTGGGTTTGCGGAGCAAGTCGAAGAGAGATGAGACGGACAATCCCAGGGCCAAACCTTGTACGCCCGTGACAGAACTATTGGAGTTGGAAGCATCCACGCGGCAGAAAGTCGCCCTGCTGCGACTGTGCAGACGGCGTCCAACTGATCGCCAGGATACGTTGAGAAAGCCTCTGAAGAATCCCGGAGTCCTGATTGATCCGTCTGAAAACCGAGTGGCGGGAGTTCAGTGGGAGACGAGCATCCGACGCGAAAGTACGCGCCCTCGCCTGCCGTCAGACCAACAACGGCTGCTCAGTGATCGCACACTAGCGCGTCACCTGGCCAGCCCGGACATGAAGCCCGCTTGACCACATTCCGGTCATAATGAGCTGGTGACAGATTGGGTGACCAGAAGAGCATGGCTCAGATCGGTGGAGGAGGCGGACCGGGAACAGCTTCAACGACGAAAGTGGACACCGGACTGGTTGTCGAGTTCGTACTCGTGTCTGTCGCATGTATTCGCACTGAATAGGTCTCAGCGGTCCCTTCCGGTCCGGCGTTAGCCGGAGCGGTGAACTGACATTCGTAGGTGTTCCCCGTCGTGTTGGTCATCGTCACGTTCGGTTTGGCTCCCGTCAATGACGACACTATACTCGCGTAGACCGTCGCCACTCCACCGGCATCCGTCACTGTGGCTGTAATCGTTACCGTGCCACCAACGAAAGTCAGCGAGGATGGCGAGATGATGACGCCTGACACGGTCGGTGAAGTTGTGTCTCCGGGTGTTGGTCCCCCACCCCCGCCTCCGCCTCCACCGCCGCAGCCGACGGTAACAGCCACAGCACAGGCAGTGAGTACAAACAATAATATTCGATGCCATTTACAAGCGGTTCTCATTACATTCTCCGTACTACCAAACGTCTGCTAGGGAGCAGGGATTATCAGATCACACTCCGCATAAGCCCTGATCCAGTAGCCGCACCAAGGCTGCAGTGCGCCTTGAGCAGATGGAATCACTGCCTGATCATATATTAGCACATACTTGCGGGTGGAAGTATCCCATCCCCAAGCATAGTTTGTTACCAACGAAGGTGCGTTATTCAGAGAGTAGGTTTCACCCGAAAGCGCGCGCACCGTTATTGCGTCGGAATCCCATTTCGCCGGTTTTATGAACGGGTTGCCAATTATGTTCCAGCCTGGCTTGAGTCTGATGGCTACTGGGTCAGTCTGGTCGGGAATCATCCCACCAGGCGCGGACCCACCCAATTCATCGAACCTCGACCAAAATCCTCTGCCCGGAGCGGCTGAAACCGGCTCAAACCAACTGAAATGATCTTCGTAACCGGCGTAGCTCCTCGCCGCTGTGTTGTAGGCATACCATGCGTTTCCCTGAAACCCAGCCACTTGCCTAGGGTCGCTGCTATCCGGTATGATCGGCACTGACACCATCGCAGCGCCTATCCACATGCGTCCTGGCGAGGACGGTATGTAGGTCACAGTAATTGCCGTTGAGCAGGTATTGCCGATAATATCTGTAGCCGTGACCGTAATTACGTTGTCGCCCTCTTTGAGTTCCATGTCGGACACACTCCAGGAATCCGTGCCCGTACACGTCCCGCTGCCACCCCTATCGCTGATCCAGTCAACGCTGACCACTTCGCCTGTCTCGTCATTAGCAGCGCCGGACAGATTCAGCGAAGAAACATTCCGTGCAAAACTAGGGTCAGTGGTCGGACCGGTGATTTCTACCGACGGCGCTGAGTTGTCAACCGCAAAGCTCGCACTTGGCCCTGCTCCCGGCGTATCATTCCCGGCTGAATCAGAGGCGCTCCCCTCCGCTATGGTTATGCTCAGTGTACCGTTGCCGGTGACATTTGAGATGCTGACTGTTCGGGAAGCATCGCCTGTACCTGAAACACCCACAACGCCGTTAGCCGTGCCGGTCTTGTTCAGCGTGACGTCGGAGCTAGATAATGTGACAAGGCTTGCTCCGTTGTAAGTTACGATATAGCTCACCGGGCCGCTGTTGGTCTTATCTGTCGAGGGCGCGCTGATGTAGATGCCAGGTGCGGCGCTGTCAACAATGAAGGTCGCACTTGGACCCGCTCCCGGCGCGGTGTTCCCAGCCGAATCCGATGCGCTTCCTGCGGCTATGGTAATACTCAGTGAGCCGTTTCCGGTTATACCATTGATAATGACCGTTCGAGAGGCGGTTCCATTCCCTGAAACTCCGACCGTGCCATTAGCTGTGCCGGTCTTGTTCAGAGTAATATCGGCGTCGGATAACGTGATAGAGTTTGCCCCGGTGTAAGTCACGGTGTACATGACCGGACCGGCGCTGGTGGCATCCGCCGATGGGACGCCGATAGATATCCCGGACGGGGTGTTGTCAACAGTAAAGCCAACGCTCGGACCCGCTCCCGATACGATATTCCCGACTGTATCGGAAGCAGTTCCAGCAGCTATGGTAATACTCAGCGAGCCGTTTCCGGTTATGCCGGTGATGCTGACCAAACGAGAAGCTGTGCCCCTGCCCGACACGCTCAAAACGCCATTGGCGGTACCGGTCTTGTTCAAGGTGATATCCAGGTCGGACAATGTTATAGAGTCGGCCCCGCTGTACGATACGGTGTAGTTCACCGGACCGGCGTTCGTGACACTGACTGACGGGGGGCTAATCGAGATGCCTGGCGCGATGTTGTCAACCGCAAAGCTCGCACTTGGTCCCGCAGCAGGCGCTGAATTCCCGACCGAATCGGATGCGCTCCCTGCCCCTATAGTTATGCTCACCGTGCCGTCACCTGTGATACCGGAGACGGTAACCGTGCGAGAAACCAGGTCGCTTCCTGACACGCTCACAACGCCGTTGGCCGTGCCGGTCTTGTTAAGTGTGATATCAGCAGTAGAGAGCGTAACAGATTCAGCGCCGGTGTAAGTAACGGTGTAGCTCACCGGGCCACCGGTTGTCATGGCAACTGAGGGATCGCTGATAGCGATGGTGGGCGGTGAGTTGTCAACTGCGAAGCTCGCACTTGGTCCCGCTGCCGACGCCGCATTCCCGGCCAGATCGGATGCGCTCCCTGCATCCACACTTATGCCCAGCGTGCCGTCGCCGGTGATACCCGATATGGTAGCTGTTCGAGTTGAAGCCCCGGTTCCCGACACACCGATCGTACCGTTAGCCGTCCCGGTCTTGTTCAATGTGATGTTGGCTGGGGATAAGGTGATTGAGTCCGCCCTGCTGTAGGTCACGATGTAGCTCACCGGACCGGTATTCGTAGCCACTACCGATGGCGCTCCGATAGAGACGCTCGGAGGGGTGTTGTCAACCGTAAAGCTCGCGCTCGGACCCGTCCCCGTCGCCACGTTCCCTGCCAGATCGGAAGCCGTCCCCGCGGCTATCGTGATGCTCAACGTGCCATCGCCGGTGATATCCGAGATGGTAACCGTCTTTGATGCGCTTCCAACGCCCGACACACTCATCGTACCGTCCGCTGTGCCGGTCTTGTTCAAAACAATATTGGCTGGAGATAATGTGACTGAGTCAGCGCCGTTGTAGGTCACCGTGTAGCTCATCGGGCCGGTGTTCGCAGCCGTGACTGACGGAGCGCTGATAGAGACGCTCGGTGGTGTGTTGTCAACCGTAAAGCTCGCGCTCGGGCCGACTGCGGGTGTCGTGTTTCCTAACGGATCATGAGCGCTCCCTGCGGCCAACCCTATGCTCAGCGTGCCGTCGCCGGTAATTCCCGAGACGGAAACAGTGCGGAAATCAGGGAGTGGGCTTGATACGCTCACTGTGCCATTGGCGGTTCCGGTCTTGTTCAGTGTGATATCCGCTGCGGACAATGTGACTGTAGCATCGGCCCAGGTATAGTGTACGCTGTAGCTCACCGGGCCGGTGTTCGTGACATTGGCAGATGGACTGCTGACAGAGATACCGCTGTCCAAAGTGATTGAGGCTGTAGTCGCGCCTGACTCGTTGTTAGAAGGATCCTTGAACTTAACGTAGACGGTTTTTGTGCCGTCTCCGGCGGTAAGATTCCAGCTCTTGCTCTCGGCATAGTTTTCCCACGGCTCAGTGTCGAAAACTCCATCGTTGCTTATCCGCATCTGGGCTATCCAGCCGCTATCATCCGTGGCTGAAAGCCCAAGCGCTACGACTGAGTTTCTGGTGGTTGCTGCTCCGCCATTGATGGTGACGCTACCGGTGGGCGCGATCTTGTCAAGCCCCACTACCTGAACCACCGCAGTTCTCGGTGTGATGGTCCCATCGCCCAGTTGACCGTGGTCATTCACGCCCCAGGCGCGAACGGTGCCATCGAACTTGAGCGCAAGGGAGTGCTCCCATCCCGCAGTCACATTTACACCGCCGGTAAAGTTCGCTACCTGAACCGGGGTGTTTCTCTGGGTATTGGTCCCATCACCGAGTTGGTCTTTGCTGTTAGATCCCCAGGCCCAGGCGGTGCCGTCGCCTTTGAGCGCCACTGAGTGATAGCCGCCCGCGCCGATAGCCGTGACTCCTGTGAGACCCAAGACCTGAACCGGAATAGTTCTCTGGGTAGTGATTCCATCACCAAGCTGCCCGTAGACGTTCCATCCCCAGGCTTGGACCGTGCCGCCCTTCAATGCCAACGTGTGATAACCGCCTGCAGCGATGGCAGTAACGCCGGTAAGGCCCGACACCTGGACCGGAGCGGCGCTGTTGCTCGTGCTCCCATTGCCAAGTTCGCCTTGGTCATTGTATCCCCAGGCGTAGACCGTGCCGTCGCTCAACATGGCTACCGTGTGATATAGGCCGGTTGCGATGCCGGTAATGTCGGTAAGTCCTGAGACCTGAATTGGAGTAGTTCTCTGTGTGGTAGCAAAAGGAATGCCGAGTTGGCCGCTGCCGTTATACCCCCACGTCCAGACCGTGTGGTCGCCCTTCAACGCAACGGTGTGGTAGCCGCCCGCACTTATAGCGGTAACTCCTGTGAGGCCCAAGACCCGAACCGGGGTAGCGCTCTGGTTCGTGGTCCCATCACCGAGTTGACCGTAAACGTTAGACCCGCAGACCCAGACCGTACCGTCGCTCTTAAGCGCGGCAGTGTGAACGCCACCAGCGGCAACTGCTGTGACTCCCGTAAGCCCTGAGACCTGGACCGGCGTGGGGCTATCGGTAGTGGAGCCATCGCCGAGTTGGCCGTAGCGATTAGATCCCCAGGCCCACACCGTGCCATCGCTCTTCAGCGCCACTGTGTGAGACCCACTGGAGGATACTTGAATGACTGTCGCGCCGGATGCGATTTGGCAGAAGCCCAGAATGAGCATCAGCGCCAGCATTAGTAATACTTTGCCGTTCAACTTTGTGCTCCTAATCTCAAATCAGGTAATAATCGCGCTTCTGTACTCCGAGGGATATGGTCGAGAGGTCAGTTGGACTTCATGCCCGCAAGACGGAGCGCCAGCCTTACTTCAGCGCAGTCCATCCCAACCACCTTGGCAATCTCCGCCGAGTCCATACCGCCGGACGCAAGATCGAGCATGCGAGCTACTTTCGGGTCGGTCTCTTCTATAACCATAGCCTGGGGAACAGCAGCGCTGGCGCGAACCCGATCATGCAGTGATGCCTCCAAGTCCTTCAATGTGGCAATCCTCTCATCGGCAGCGCTTATGAGAGAAGCCAGTCTCTGGCATCTGGCATCCATGTCGTCAGCGGATCGGTCCGCTTCCGACTTCAACTGCTCGATCAGGTAGAGCGCAGACTCCTCCAACGCGCGCAGATCGGTAGACGTGAGCGCCTCGCGCTCCTTCTGCGCCCATGACTGCTTGAGTATGGCGATGGCCAGAATGACGCCGGTGGAAACCAGTATGCACGCTACTCCTGCGAAAACATAAATGCCGTTGCCCATGCTAACTCCTGTCACACTTTGACATCCAGAATGTGCTCGGTCGGCGGTGCGGACGGTTCGGTTGAACCCGGAGTCTGCGCATGAGGCGCATGCTTCTCGTGCTCATCCTGTCCGTGGCCGCGTTCCTCCTCGGTGGACGATTTCGCTCGACTCACTTGTCCGCTTGAGTCCTCCGAAGTTCCGGATGTGATCCGCCCTATCACAAAGGGCTTCTTCTCTTTTGATTGACCATGCTCCATTTCGACTCTGCGAGCAGCGAGAGCCGAGGTGTCTACAGCTCGAACGTCCATAGATCATCCTCCAGATTCAGGCCGCGCCGCTCGGAACAAACCGAACAATGCGCTAACGGCCCTGCATAACGCAGGTTACGCTGCTTGAAGAAGCAGGTCCGTATGCCTGGCCAGCTTCCCGTTCAACCTCACGACTGCTTTCGAGTGTAGCTGGCAAATCCGCGATTCCGTTACTCCCAATACTTTCGCAACTTCTTTGAACGTGAGTCCTTCGTTGTAATACAGGCTGACGACCAGTTTCTCCTTCTCAGGCAAGCCGCCTACTGCCATGGCGAGCAGGGCTTTCCCATGCTCCACGGTCACAGCAGCCAGAGGATCACCATCATCCGATGCCGGAAGATCACCGGTCGCACCATCCTCGCCGTAGCCGAGTATCTCCTCAAGAGACAGCACGGCGGCATGACCCATATCGGAAAACAACTTCTCTGTATCGTCAATACTGATACCCATGGCATCCGCGATCTCCTGATCCCTAGCCGGCCTGCCGAGTTCCGCCTCAAGTGTGGCGACTACATCCCGCAACCGGTGTTCTGTTGCACGCATCGTCCTGGGCATCCAATCCAGGCTCTTCAGCGCGTCCAGAACTGAGCCGCGAATCCTGGTCACAGCGTAGGTCTCAAATTTGATCTCGCGATGGATGTCAAACTTCTCAACTGCGTCTATCAACCCAACGATGGCGTGGCCAAGCAGGTCGTCATGGCTCATCACCGCTGATGGGCGAGCAGGCAGACGATCCACCACGTACTTGGCAAGATACGAGTACGCGAGTATCAACCGCTCTCGCGCGTCAGCATCATTTCTCGTCTTATACAGTTGCCACAGTCCTTCGTTCTTCATCATATCGTTTGCTTAGACCGAGCTACTTCTTGGGCCCCTGATTCTGGTTGTTTGTCGGCTGTGAGGAATTGACCACGGAGAGCAATATGCCTCCCAGGAAATTGCCGACTATCTGAAGAACGGCAAAGACGGCTATGGACTTCCATATGATCTCCGCAACCGCCTCGCCTTTCGAGAGCAGCAGTCCACCGGTGATCAGGAATCCGGTTAGCGCAATAACTACTGTTGTCAGTTTCCAAAACCCTTGCATATCGGTTCCGTTCTATGCCATCGCAAGCACGTTGGCGCTCTTCTTGCGATCAGCGAGTATATGATTCGCAAGCTTTCTCAAACATATCGCTGCGGGAGAACGCGGATATGAACGAACCAGCGGCGATCTCTCAGTTATGGCCCGGCTGACCATCGGATCAGCCTCGATCAGATGCGAGTTATCGAACCCACTGCCGATGAACCGCCTAGTCACCTGGTTCAGTGCCTCCAGCGCCTGCCGAGCCTGACGCTGATTGGAGGTCGTGAATACCGGCATCACGGACGCGTTCGGCATGTTCCGCGCTATGGTCTTCGCGGCTGCATAGGCGTCTCTAACGGAGGTCGGCTCACTCGTGCTGACCAGCAGAATCTCGTCCGCCACATGCAGGAAGTCGAGGACGCCTGCGCCTATGCCTGGGCTGGTATCAACGACCACATAGTCAAATCCTCGGAAGTAGGCGCTAAGCTTCTGAATGAGCGCTGACCGCTCTTCTTCGCCGGCCTCTGCCAGTTCGCGCAGTCCCGATCCGCCGGATATCACCTTCAGGCCATTGGGTCCGTCTGCAGCCACATCCGCGCACGAGCACGACGGCAGCAGCAGGTGCCCCATATGCCGCCCCGAGTCTATGCCAAGCATAACGTCAATGTTCGCCAGTCCAAGATCACCGTCCACCAGCAGCGCGCGAGATGTCTCGGCTAGCACCAGAGCAATGTTCACCGCGATTGTCGTCTTGCCAACTCCGCCCTTGCCGCTTGTAACGGCAATAACCCTGGCCGCACCGTGTGGCTGCATTTCATGCGCAACCACCGCAGGCATATCACCCATCATTTGTCGAAGTTTGGCCGCCTGATCTTTCACAGCGAACCCTCCCACACGAACTTGGCGAGCTTGTCGCACTCGGCCAGCATAATATCGTCAGGCACATCCTGCCCGTTCGTTACATATGAGTACGGAAGCAGGCTGCTCACCGCTGTTTCCAGCAAACATCCCGGCTTTGAGCACTCATCCAGTTTCGTCATGATGATTCGATCCACGCCGAGACGCCCAAACGACTCAATGGCTTCTTGTCTCACTCCCGAATCAGCCGAGGCGGACAGCACCAAGTGCGTCTCCGTGGGTCTGATTGCCTTCACGTACTGACCCAGTTCCTCCACATGCTTTCTGCTCCTCTGGCTGCGGCCAGCGGTGTCTATAATGATCAAATCCTTGTCCGCGTGTTTGGAGACCAGCGCATCGCCGTCCTCAGCGCTCATCGCGACCTCAATCGGCACATTCATAATCCGGGCGTATGTGGACAACTGCTCCACCGCGCCGACCCTGTAGGTGTCCAGACTTATCAGCGCCACATTCTTCTTGCAGACAAGTGCGTAGTGTGCAGCCAGCTTGGCGGCAGTGGTGGTCTTACCCACCCCGGTCGGTCCTATGAGAGCAACCCTGGCCTGACGCTTGTCGCAGTGAATCTGTCCGCTGCATCTGGTGCGCGAGGCGATAGCCTTCAACGCATCGTCGTCCCCTACTCCACCAAGGACTCCTTCGGCCACGCTCTCCGGCACGCCGTTCCTGACCAGTCGCTCCACTACGGGAGAAAGCTCTCTGTTCCGCACAACCGCCAGACCTGTCATCACATCCGCAAGCGCCTGTCTTATCTCTGATACCTGACCCTCAAGCCTCTGCACATTGCCGGATTCAACCGACGGACCGGCCGGCGCGGCGCTGGGCATCTGTCTGTCGTCATCCACGGCAGCCAGAATCTCAACACCCTTGCGCTTACCGCACCCAAGCACGGCCGGCTCGTCAAACTGCCGAGTGTGCAGTATCGTGACGTCTTCGCCCAACTGACGCTTTGCCTCAGCAAGCGCATCACGCATATTGGAGGATCTGATCTTCAACATCTTCATTTTCTAAGGTCACCATTCCAACGGTTTCGAGTTTCGCGCCTGTCGCGAGTTCGTTGTATGAAAGCACACAAATCGTGGGAAGCATCCGCTCTGCCAGCCGCCTGAAGTGCAGGCGGGTTCTTGGCGAACACAGCGCCACTGGCTGATAGCCCATCGCCGCCATGCGCTCCACCTGAGTGCGCACACCGTTCAGAATCTGCTGTACGGCTGTCGGCTCAAGCACCAACTGCATGCCGACCTCGGTCTGGCGGAGCGCACCCTGTTGACGGATCTTCGAGATGCCGAAGTCGAGGAGCATGGGCACCCGCCGCTTGCCCTCCTTCGCCAGGAACACGTTCGCCGGCTTGATGTCGCG
>JANYKG010000048.1 GCA_025358205.1 Armatimonadota bacterium | reverse complement strand
GTCACTCGCCCGTTGCTCACAGTGAACTTCAGGCTGCCAAGCTCGGTGCCCATGCTGATCGCTCCGTCCGCACAGCCCTTCGCGCGGCGGTCCAGTTCTGGTAGCAAGCGCTCTGCCAACGACAGCATGTGCGTGATGCGGAACATACCGCCCATCGGCTCGGTCACTTCTATCTTCCTGGCAACGCCCTCTATGGCCGCCATGATCGCCGGCTCGTGCGGGAGAACCATGGACAGCCGCTCGACTTTGGAATCGTACGGCGCCTCGCCCCGGGTCGGGCAAACGGCTATCATCTCCTCAAACAGCGGCCTGACGCACGCTTCGTGGCCCGGAATATAACCGATCTCTCTAGGCCAGCAAGTCGGCTTGTTGTAGCCGAATGCCAGGTAACCAACCGTCTTTCCCCCAAGCTCCGCAATCAAGCAGTACTCCGGATCGCCGAACCTCGCCCGAACGTAGCCTCTCCAATACGGATCGGTGCGGATGGTAGTCAGCGGACGGCCCTTGTTGAACAACTCATAGATTGCTTGCAGGCTTGGCAGATCCGAATCCCAATCGGAAGTCCTGATCTTATATGGGTGCGCATGCTTTTCGACCGAGATACCCTCCGCATTGAGATACTTCTGCGGGACCGACCGCCAAAGCGCCTTCTCATAAAACGGCTGGATGCCGGTGAATAGAACCGAGAAGTCAATCCTATGCTCGTTCATCACCCTGGCGCAGTCGGCGAGCAGGCGCTGCGAATAGCCCTTGCCACGGTACTCAGGCAGCGTGGCAACATTGCCGATCCCGCCCATCACCAGCTCAGCCTCGCCGATGCGAACCTTCCGCTCGCAGATCTGGATCACGCTGACGAGCTTGCCGTCCACGGCACACACTCTGCAGTACACGCGCTTGAACCATGGGTCACCATAGAAGTACGGCGGGAAATAATCCCGTCCTACCTTGAAGACGTTGCCCCAAAGGTCCAGGCATTCATCCAATTCATTCGGTTTGATTGCACGGAACGCGGCTGACATCTTTGTCTCTCTTCTTCACGGCCACAAGCCCGACTTGAGTAGGTCCAACTGCTCGCGGATCATGCGGGCCAGTTCCGAGTCCGCCTCAATCCCGCATATCTCCGTGAACACCCTGTCCACGCCGCTCTCCGCAATCATCGCCTGAACCTTCATGGCGGCAGGATCGTCAGGACTATCGAACATCAGCGCGGCGGCGATGGCCAGTGTTATGTTTTTCGGCTCGATTCCGTACTCCATGGCGATCTTGGCCCCGCCGATCAAGCGATCGTTCGGACCGAGCTTGCGAATAGGGTCTCTTCCGACCCGAGCAACCGTGTCGCCCAAAGCCACGTTCGCAAACCGGTGCAGGAGATCGTCAATGTGCGCCTGATGCTCTTCCGGCGTGAACCCGTTCTTCTTGATCTGCGCCTCGCCGGTCTCAGCCAGCACAGCCTTCACGGTATCGCTTACCGCCCTATCGCCCATCGCCTGCCAAATATACTCATGCCCTCGCAGGTAGCCCAGGTACGCCGCGGTCGCATGCCCCAGGTTATGCGTGAAAAGCTTGCGCTCCACATACGCCTCGAAGTTGTCATACGGCATGAAGCCGACGATATCCGGTATCGCCTCGACGAAACCTCTGCGGTCAACCGGCAGCTTTTTGTACTCCTCCACTACCACCATCAGTGGGTCGCGCTGCCGCTGCTCTTCGGTCATAACAGGCACCATGCGGCTTACTACAGACTCCACAAACCCGACTTTCGTACGCACATATTCCGCATATTCAGCAGGAAGCTGTTCCAGGATGTGACCGCGAAGAATATCGGAAGCATGAAGCAGGTTTTCGCAGATGATGATATTCAGTGGATCGGTCTCGCCGCTGTCCGCGCGCAGCTTGATGCCGAGAGCGATAGCGGGAGCCACATGCTTAAGCACATTCACTCCCACGGCGGTACACACGATAGACGAATCCGCGATCTCGCGCGCCACCGCCTCACGGTCCGTGCCGTTGACCGCCCTGATATTGCTAATGATCACGGTCTCGGGATTGTCCCCCACTATCTCGATGGGATACGAACTCCGGTCGTTAATCAGCCCGACGACCTCCGCCACCACGTCAACGAACACGACCTCATAGCCCGACTCAGTAAAAAGCTGTGCCGTGAATCCGCGCCCGATATTGCCCGCGCCGAACTGTACTGCCTTCAGCGCCATGTTATATGCACTCCTGCTTGAACTGGATGGACAGCCTGGCCGCAGTTGCGATGTCCGCCGCCGTCATGCCGTACTTATCCAGCAGCGCCTTCGGGTTCCCGGATTCCGTGAACGTATCCGGCACTCCCACGCGCTCCATATGCACCGGGCAGCCGTCAATCAACGTCTCGGCAATTGCGCCGCCAAGACCACCGATGATGCTGTGTTCTTCCGCACTAACTGCGCACCCGGTCTTTCGCGCTGACATGATGATCGTCTCCACGTCCAAGGGCTTGATCGTCGCCACGTTCACGACCTCGGCGGATATGCCCTCAGCAGTCAGTGTCTCCGCCGCTTCCAGCGCCTGGGCGGTCATCAGTCCGCATGCGAAGATGGAGACGTCTGTGCCCTCGCGCATCACAACCGCTTTGCCGATCTGAAAGTCGTAGTCCGCATCAAAGATCACCGGCACCCCGGAGCGCCCGAGTCTCATGTAGACCGGACCCTTGTAGTCGGCAATCGCCCGAACAGCCTTCGCGGTCTCAATGCCGTCCGCCGGGACGATGACCGTGATGTTCGGCAGCACGCGCATGATGGCTATGTCTTCGTTCGCCTGGTGCGTTGCGCCGTCCTCGCCAACCGTGATGCCGCCGTGCGTGGCCACTATCTTCACGTTCAGTTCCGGGTAGCAGACCGACGCGCGAATCTGATCCCAGGTGCGCCCTGACGCGAAAACCGCGAACGTGCTGGCGAATGGTATCTTTCCGCACGTAGCCATACCTGCCGCATTGCTTATCATGTTCGCTTCGGCGATTCCAAAGTTGAAATGCCGATCGGGAAATGCTTTCTGAAAAACGTTTGTCTTAGTGGACTTGGAAAGGTCTGCATCCAGCACAACTATGTTCGGGTTCTCTTTGCCCAACTCGGCCAGTGTCTCGCCGTATGCATCTCTAGTCGCTATCTTCTCAGCCATGTATCTCTCCTCACATCCAATCTCTTACTCTCCATAAACTCCCGGTGACTATCCTCCGGATTCCGGACCCTGGCCCACTTCGATGGCTTGCACGAATGCCTCGGGCGATCCCGTGAACCGGATGTCAATGATCCCATTCCTAGGTGCAATGTCGTTGAACACCAAGTCCAATGCCTTGTTCGGTCCCCCTGCCTTCTCCATGACGTCGAGATTCTCGATGACCTTCTGGCCATTTATGGAGATAGTCATCGCACCGGTGACACCACGAGTCGCAGCAAAATGGAGGACGACTCGGTACTTGCCGGGACCCACCGTGGTATTCACAACGAACTCTGGGGCATGAATGCCATACCGGTATATCTCAGGTTCTTTGGTATCTTCGATCTGCGCGGCGACAGGGTCCGTCCACCAGGTTCGGACCACCGAATCGGCGCGTCCTCCCAACTGGACCGCGAACTCAGTCCCTGGCCGCCAGGTGCGGCCCTTAGAATCCTTGAAATCCTCGCGACCCGGATAGCCGAAAATGAAGCGCTGAGTGTTCTGTGGCCCTCCACCCTCACCGAAACCGGTCGCGCCCGTAGCAGATGAAGACTGGATGTTGTCCACACGTACGAGTGTGCCTGCGGAACAGGGGTTCTTCTCCCCGCGAGCCACAACCCTGATCAAGTACTTATCGTTCGTCAGGCCGCTTCGATAGTAGAGAGTCTGGGCGACCCTGCTCTTTGGATTCCAGCAATCAATCCCGGCGAGCTGCTTCTTCGCGTCCAGGTACACATCGGCAAGCCCGCCGTTCGGTCCCGCGCTGCCGACGATCCGCACCTGATTGCCTGTGAACTCCTGCGTGAACTCGTCGCCGGCTTTCTCGAGTGTCCGATCAGCGGCAGTGAGCGTGATCGGGAACTTGGCTTTGATCTCAACCGAAGTCGCTCCGTCATGGCGAATGCGGACGATGCAGTCACCGTTCGGGAGTTTCGTCACCATGTATCCGTTCGCGTTCAGATCTTTGCGCACTTTCAGCCTGCCACCCGGAGACACCCTGATCTCGCTGGGCGGCGCGGAGAGCCTGAGAGCCTCGACAGTACCCTTGGGTGCATCGAACGTCGAATAGGAGATGAACCGATCTTGATACCGCACGTCGCTGACGACGCTGTTGCTCCAGACGATGTGGTTCTCGCGGCTCGCTCCGAATACTTCAGGCATGCAGCCTATCGCGGCCAGCAGATGCTTGAGTGCCATCGGATGCGCGATCTTGAACCAGGCGCCGTTCACTATCACGCCACCGTCAATGTTGTCCTCGGAGTACCCGGTTTCATGTACGTCGTAGGTAGCCAATATCAACGAACGTCGAGCGATCTCCCTAGCCCATTCGCTGTCCGCTTCGACCCCGTATTGCGCGAACGGCCATGAAACTTCTTGTGCGGGATACCACAACGACCGCCCACAGCAACCGCTCGACTCGGGGTAGGCCCACGCTCCGCTGTAAACATCGCCGCGTGACGCCGGATTAACGCTCGTATGGTTCAGGAACAGGCTTAGCACATTGCGGACATCGTTCCGCCAGTTCGGAAAGTAGTCCTTATTGTCCATCATGTAGCGGCAGGCGAACTCGGTCACGTTCTCGATCTGCACGTTGCTCTCCCAGTCCCAGTAGTTGATGCCGAAACTGTCATTGACGGTCCAATTAGGGAGCAGCGTGTCACGCAGATACGCCCGACCCGCGTCGCGAGCCTTCACAAGCCCATCATCCTTGCCCCTATACCCCAGCTTGATCAGCTCATCAAGGAAAGTGAGATGGAATGCCACTCCTCCGGTTTCCTTGTTCCCCTTCCATTTGACGACCTCAGGGTTTGCGTATCTGGGCCAGGGCATAGCGCCGGGGGTGAGATCGCAGTGCTCCGCAAGCAAATCACCCCAATGCTTGGCCGACTCGAACCACCGATTCTCACCGGTGACCTGGTATGCCTTCAGCAGAGCGTAGCCCACTTCGGAGACGATATCCAACTGGATGTATCCGTTCGGATCACACCTGTAGTAAGGCTTTCCCTTTGTCGGAACGCTGATCAGGAAGTTCGGCCAGGGATTATCCGCGGGGGTCTGGCAGTAGTCCAAGAGCATGTTACCCTGAAGAGTCAAGTGAGTGACGGCGGCGGGATCACCCGTGTAGCGATAATAGTCCACCAGGCCCGAGAGTACGTATGACGAGCGCTGGCCGAGATCGCCGTTCGCCCAGTCGCTGAGCATCGGGACTGTGATAGCGCCGTTCTCGCTAATCTTCCATAAACTGCTGAACATGTACTCCGGCAGAGCAGCGATCGCCCGGCTGGTGTCAGTCCATGGATATCGTTTGAGGGTCTCTGCGGCGATGCGCACTCGGTCATCGAGCTGGCCGTTTTGCCCCTGGTACCACGGAGCAATGACGCCGTACTTATCATGCACTGCGTCATAGGCGTAGTAGCGCTTCTGAACCGTTGCGGCCTGCGACGCCTGAAACGTCAGTATGACCAGGACTGCAGTTGCTATACCGATCTTCATCCTAGTCACTCCCCTCGCCGGTAAACCGGCGCCTTCGACTCCTGACATTGAACCAACTATCTCTAACCTCTACTCAGTCAGTCTGAATGCGTTCGGAAGAAGACTCGCAAGCGAGTGTTCCTCAACTCCCTGTCCCGAAACGAGATAGATCCTCGTGTCGCCGTCCTTAGGCGCAAACTCCGCGAGCACCTGACGGCACGCGCCGCATGGAAACGCAACTTCGCCCGTAGAGACCGCTATCGCCACAGCCTGTATCTCCCTCTCGCCGGAACCCACTGCGTTGAATACCGCCGCGCGCTCGGCGCATATGCTCAGGCCGTAGGACGCGTTCTCCACATTGCAGCCGACGTACACTTTGCCGCTACCGGCCAACACAGACGCCCCAACCAAGAACTTGCTGTAGGGCGCGTAGGCCTTCCGCATCGCTGATCTTGCTGCGTCAATGAGATCTTTCTCGTCCATAATTCACCTTACGCGCAAAGCTCCGCGAGCGCGGTCTTCACCTGCTCTTCGCTGGGCGCTTTGCCGTGCCAGTCACATGCGTTCTCCATGAAGCTCACGCCCTTGCCCTTCACCGTCTTCGCGATTATCATGGTCGGCTTGCCCTCAACACGACTCTCGGGTGACAGCGCGTCGAGTATCTGCGTGAAGTCGTGGCCGTCTATCTCAATCACGTTCCAGCCGAACGCCCGCCACTTGTCCGGCAGCGGATTCACGTTCATGATCTCAGCGTTCGGACCATCTATCTGCAGGCCGTTCCAATCGGTTATCGCGGTCAGGTTGTCCAGCTTGTAGTGGGCGGCAGACATCGCGGCCTCCCATATCTGGCCTTCTTCCGACTCGCCGTCGCCGATCATGCAGAACACGCGGTAGTCCTTCTTGTCCAACTTTCCGGCAATTGCCATACCGCCCGCACCCGAAAGCCCCTGTCCCAGCGATCCCGTGGTGAACTCCACACCGGCCAGCTTCTTCATGTCAGGGTGACCCTGCAGATGGCTGTTGATATTTCGGAAGGTGATGATCTCCGCCCTCGGGAAGAACCCCGCCTCTGCCAACGCCGCGTACAGAACCGGCGACGCATGGCCTTTACTCAAGACGAAACGGTCCCTGTCCGCCCACTTGGGGTTCTTGACATCATAGCGCATGACGTTGAAATACAACGCGGCCACAATGTCCGCCGCCGACAACGACCCGCCCGGGTGCCCGGACTGCGCCGCGCCAACCATAACCACGATATCCTGCCTCATCTGATTGGCTTTCTCTTCAAGCTTGCGGACCACATCCGGTGAATACTCCGACATGCGCTGCCTCCGTACAATCCTATTTCTTTAGCTTGACGACAGTGGCTCCGGCTCCA
>JANYKG010000178.1 GCA_025358205.1 Armatimonadota bacterium | reverse complement strand
GAGGGCGTCACGTTCCGCGATCTGTTCACATCGCATCCCGACCGAACCGAAATAGTCATGACGTTCCTGGCACTGCTGGAACTGCTGAGAATGAGAAAGATATCCGTCAAACAGAAACGCGCGCTGGATGACATCAGAATCCGCGCCGAAGAGCAGACACAATCATGAGTGAAGCCAAGTTCACAATATCCGAAGATGATCTCAAACGCGTATTGGAGTGCATGTTGTTCGTCTCCCCGCAGCCGTTGTCGGCGAAGCATGTCGCGCAGTCGCTTGGGCTGGAGGAAGAGCTGGTTGAGAAAACCATGTACGAACTGCGGCTGGACTTCGGTGATCGCGGCCTGCAGATCATGCGCATAGCGGGCGGATACCAGATGTGTACCAAGCCGGAGTACTCAGAGTTCATCTCGCTCCTACTGAAGCCCGAGCGCACAAGACTCTCAAGGGCAGGGCTGGAGACCGTGGCGATCATTGCTTACCGCCAGCCGATCACTCAGCCGGAGATCGAGGCCATACGCGGTGTGAACTCCGACGGCGTGCTGAAGACGCTGACCGAGCGCGGCCTTATCCGCCAGGCCGGTCGCAAGGAAGGCCCCGGCAGGCCGATCCTCTACGCCACGTGCGATGAGTTCCTGAACTATTTCGGGCTTAACGACATCGGCGAGCTTCCTGAACTAGAGGACATCGAGCTGCCCGTGCAGTATGCGTGTGACCCGGACACGGAGGAAAATGAATCCTCCGACAGTGAAGTAAACAGGGATGTTGAAGAAGATGTACAAGAGTAGAATTGTTCTGTCACTGGCGCTGATGGTGTGTGCTACGGCTGTATTCGCGAACCCCGTGACACCGGTAATCAAAGGCCAGTCAGCCATACTTATTGACGCGGTTTCCGGGCAGATCATCTACGAGAAGGCTTGTCGCAAGAAGATGTCACCGGCCAGCACCACCAAGATGATGACCGCGATTCTGGCGCTGGAACACTGCAAACTGACCGACACATGCACTGCATCCGACTTTGCCTGCAAGACTCCGTTCGGCAACCTGCACCTCAAGCCGGGAGAGACGCTGGATTTGGACAACCTTCTGACCGGCACCCTGCTCAGATCGGCCAACGACGGCGCTGTCTGCGTCGCGGAAAAGGTCGCCGGATCGCAGGCCAAGTTCGTCGAGATGATGAACGCGAAGGCGAAGGAACTGGGCGCGAAGGATACCCATTTCGTCAATCCGCACGGGCTTTACGACCCGAAGCACTATTCCACGGCATACGACCTCGCGCAGATCGCCCGCTACGGCGTGAAGATTCCTGAGTTTAACCAGATAGTCCGTACCAAAACCGCCCGACTGGAACGATCCATCAACACCAAGGACCTGTTCGTGAAGAACACAGCGCGATTCCTATGGCGCTACCCTGGCGCGGACGGGATAAAGACTGGCTATACTAAGCAGGCCGGACGTTGTTTCGTAGGCTCGGCGACGCGAAACGGCTGGCGGCTCATCGCGGTGGTGCTGAAAAGCCCTGATGCCGGTGATGACACCATGGCGCTCCTGAACTACGGTTTCAAGTTCTACCAACCCGCGACCTACGCATGCACAACCAAATCCGCAAGGTCTGTACCAGTTGCAGGCGGTGTGGACGAATCGCTCGATCTCATGCCAAGCAAAGACCTGGGGCTGGTTATCCGCAAGCCCGCGCCCGCCGCCGCCCGAACGGAGATCGTCGTCCTCAGAGCGATTGCGCCGATCACACGTGGGCAGAAGCTGGGCACGCTCACCGGCTACCTGAACGACAAGAAGATCGGCGCTGTTGACCTCATCGCTGCGAAATCGGTCGAACGAACACTGACTGCCACACTCATGATCTGGGTGAAAAACATCACTCTGGCCGTCGCAATCGCTTTCCTGGGATTTATCACATATGGAACACAGGCTGCAAAAACTGCTCGCCGCCGCAGGCGTGGCGTCACGCCGGGACGCTGAGCAACTCATAACATCCGGGCGCGTGACTGTTGACGGCGCCGTCGTCAGTCAACTCGGCTCCAAGGCCGATCCTGACGTCTCAATGATCTGCGTTGACGGCAAGCCGATTGACGTCCACCCCAAGAAGATCTACGTGCTGCTGAACAAGCCCAGTGGGTACACCAGCACCCGGCGCGATCCGCATGCAAATAGAGTAGTGACCGATCTGGTTAAGGACGTAAGCACGTCGCTCTACCCGGTCGGGCGGCTGGACGTGAACACCGAAGGCATGCTGATTATGACCAATGACGGGGATTTCGCGGCCAAGGTCACCCACCCCAGGCACAAGGTTCCAAAGACCTACAGAACCGAGCTGCGAGGATTGGTTTCGCAGGAAGTTCTATCACTACTCTCGCGCGGAATCATGCTGGAGGATGGGCTGACGGCGCCTGCGAAGACCAAGCCTGTGGGCATGAATACCGCGAGGCAGACCAGCGTGGTGGACATCACGATTACCGAAGGCCGGAAGCGGCAGGTCAGGCGAATGTTTGAGACAGTCGGGCACCCGGTGATGAAACTGACACGCATCAAAATCGGCGATCTCACACTCGGCAACCTGAAGCCGGGCGAATGGCGCTTTATGACCGCAGACGAAGTCCGGGGCATTCTTGACATGGTGTCCTGAGAAAGGTTCCTCATGCGTATCTTCACCGCCTTCATAGCCGCGTTTCTGACCCTGACCGGTGTTGCCCACGCAACAACCTACCCGCTGAAGGTGATAGACTTCCGGGGCAAGTCTATCACTATAAAGCATGAGCCGAAGCGGATAGTCTCCATCTCGCCCGCGACCACCGAGATCGCCTATGCGCTTGGCCTGGAGTCACGAATAGTTGGGGTGACCAAGTACTGCAACTACCCCGCACAGGCTAAGATGAAGCCCAAGGTCGGCGACAGAACCACGAGCGTAGAGACGATCATCTCGCTCAAGCCGGACCTCATCCTTGCGCACGGATTTCTGAATGATTCCGCCATCCGCTCGCTGGAGTCTCATGGATTCACTGTTCTCGCCACCGACCCGAAGACCCTCGCGCAGGCACAGGCGGACATACTGCTCATAGGCCGCGCAACCAACCGCGAGGCTCAGTCGCGCAAGTCGGTGGGCAGGATATCCTCCGCGCTCGCACTGGTGAAGAAGCGCCTCTCGAACGTGCATACGAGGCCCAAAGTGCTGGTGGCGGTTGAGGCTGATCCCCTCTGGGCCGCCGGTCCCAAGACGTTTGTGGATGAGATCATCAGGGCAGTCGGCGCGACAAATGTCGCCGGTGACGCCAAACCGGGGTTCAACCAATTCTCAGCGGAAGCCGTCATAGTAAGAAACCCCGATGTCATCATCGGAACTGCGAAGGGTGACAAGAAGGTTTTCACGAGAGGGTTCTGGAAAGATACCACAGCCGCCAAGTCGGGCCGCGTCTACGAGGCCGATTCCGATCTATTTGTCAGACCCGGACCTCGACTTGCGGACGGCATACTACTCTTCGCCAGATTGGCACATCCCGATGTCTTCAAGAACTGACGACAACTCAACCGCTGCACACACCGCGAAGAGCGCTAACCTCAAGGTGAGAATCGCGAGGTCGTGCGGGGCGCTGCTCGTTCTGCTGGCGATTGCGGTAGTGCTTGGCGCGAGTGTCGGCGCTGTCACCGTTTCGCCCGTGCAGGTCGCGAAGGTCATCCTCAACCACACGGCAGGCAGCCACTTCCCGGTGATAGATACCATTGACCGAATCATCTGGAAGATTCACATCCCGCGCATGCTGCTCGGCGCGCTCGTGGGCATGACGCTGGCGATGGCGGGGGCTGTGCTGCAGGGGCTTCTGCTGAACCCTCTGGCTGACCCGTATATGATCGGTGTTTCCTCAGGCGCGGCAGTGGGTGCAGGCATTGCAGTCATCCTGGGGTTGACCACGGCACTGATGGGCTTCGGAGTCCCGATCCTGGCCTTCGTATTCGCGCTGCTCGCAGTGCTGGCCGTCTACGCGCTTGCCAGCCGCAACGGGCAGGTCTCCGTGCTCTCGTTCATCCTCGGCGGTGTGGTCATCGGCTCGTTTATGTGGGCGGTGCTCACGTTCCTGATGACCGTGGCCAGCCAGAACTTGGAGACGATAGTCTTCTGGACGATGGGCAGTTTCGCAGGCTCCGACCCCTGGTCGCGAGTGATCGTGTTGACGCCGTTCGCGCTGCTCGGGTTCGTTGGGCTGTACTCATTCTCGCGTGATCTGAACCTGTTCGCGCTCGGTGAGGAATCGGCCAGGTACCTGGGCCTTGAAGTGGAAACCCTGAAGCGGGTGATGATCGGCGCGGTTACTCTGATTACTGCGGCGGCGGTGTCGGTCAGCGGCACTATTGGGTTTGTCGGGCTGATGGTTCCGCACATGGCGCGGCGAATCTTCGGGCCGGACCACCGAATCCTGATCCCCTGCTCTGCCCTCATGGGCGCGATACTGATGATAGCCGCGGACGCATTGGCCCGCACACTCATGGCCCCGTCGGAGATTCCCGTCGGCGTAATCACCGCCCTCCTCGGAGCCCCGTTCTTCCTGTATCTGCTGCGAAAAAGCTGATAGGATAATCGCGAGTAGTTCTTACTCGCGGAGGAGAATACTGCAAGAGATGATGAGAATAGTCCGGATTATCGGTGTCGTAGTCGTGGTGCTCACGGCAGGGTATTTCGTTCTGCCTAAGCCGCCTGTTATTGACACGGCCACCGTATTCACCGGGGATCTGAGTGCCGATCTGTCCACTACCGGAATCGTAGAAGCCGAGCTTTCGGACGTCGCGCCCAGGATTGCCTCCACTGTCACGAAACTCCTCGTGCAGGAGGGCAGTATTGTGCGGCAGGGACAGCCTCTCGCGCTCCTCACCAATCTTGAACTCCAGTCACAAGTTGACCAAGCCCAGGCAAGCGTGTCCACGGCGCAGGAAGACCTTAACCGCGCGGAACAGGCGGTCCAGGCTCAGGCAAAGCAGAGCGCAGCGGCCATCGCCGGGGCCAAATCAGTCGTACGCACATCGGAAGCGCAGCTTGCCGACATCAAGAAGGGCGCGCGACCTCAGGAGATCGCGCAGGCCCAGGACGCCGTTCGAGTAGCGCAGGTACAGTCCGACAAGGCAACTTCCGATCTGCGCCGTATGAAGGCCCTGTATCAGGGCGGAGCGATCTCCACTCGTGACATGGATTCCGCGCAGTCCGGCGCGGACATCGCCGCCGCCAATCTGAACTCATCACGGGAACGGCTCGATCTCCTGTCAGCCGGGCCACGTAGCGACGAACTAAAAGCAGCAGCCTCACAGGTGGCAACTGCTCGGGCAAAACTCGCGGACTCCGATGCCTCATTGGATGCCGTGAAGATCAGGGAACATGAAGCCGCCATGGCTCGGTCGCAAGTTCGGCGCGCCCAGGCCGCATTGCAGGCAGCCGAAACTCAGCTAGGCTATGCGATGGTCCGCAGCCCGTTCGCCGGAGTGATTGTGCGAAAGCATGCCGAAGTAGGAGAGATGGCCGCCCCTCAAGCCCCGATCTTCTCACTGGCTAACCTAAATGGCATTTGGGTCACCGCCGAGGTTGACGAGGAAGACATTGGTGCACTGGCTCCCGGGCAGCGAGTCAAGATCACTGTAGCCGCATACCCAGGCAAGCAGTCCGAGGGTGCAGTGGTGCGCATCTCCCAGATCGCCGAGCCCAAGGCGGTCGGCAGGGCTCAGGCGAAGATAGTCCGCGCAAAGATAGTGATCACCCGCCAGGGCTTTCCCTTGAAACCGGGAATGGAGGTTGACGTCAACGGCTCGGTCCCCGTGAGCAAGAACGCAGTGCTGATTTCCAACGGCGCGCTTATGCAGGTGGGCGGCAAAGACCAGGTGTTCGTAGTAACGGAAGGGCGCGTTTCGTCCAGATTCGTCACCGCCGGGTTGTCCAACTACGACAACACCGCAATCATCGCGGGCCTCAAGCCCGGTGAACGGGTTGCAACTTCCATGCTCGATAAGCTGAAGTCCGGCGATAGAGTTCGAGTACGGAGGTAACCTGTGCAACCGACAAGTGATTCTACTTTCATCCAGCTCGAACAGGTCGCCAAGACCTACATGATAGGCGAGGTATCTGTTCACGCCCTCAAACCAACTGATCTCACGGTGGACGCCGGGGAGTTTGTGGTGATGCTCGGGCCGAGCGGGTCCGGCAAGACGACGCTGCTGAACCTGATCGGAGGGATTGACAGCCCCTCCACCGGGAGTGTTTGCTTCCGAAGCGCTGATCTCTCGCAAATGAATGAGGATCAGATCACGGAATACCGTCGCGCGAGCGTAGGTTTCATCTTTCAGTTCTTCAACCTGATCCCTACCCTAACGGCCCGGGAGAATGTGGAGTTCGTCGCCGAGCTTGTGGATGATCCCGCCGACGTGATGTCTGTGCTAAACGAGGTGGGGCTTGCGGACCGGGCGGACCACTTTCCCAGCGAGCTTTCCGGAGGAGAACAGCAGAGAGTAGCCATCGCTCGTGCGCTCGTTAAGAATCCTCCGCTCCTCCTCGCCGACGAACCTACCGGCAATCTGGACTATGAAACCGGAAAGCATATCCTCAACCTCATGCGTCAGGTCAACCGGACCAGGGGCATCACCGTCATCGCCGTCACGCACAACTCGGCGGTCGGCGATATGTCTGATCGCACCATTCACCTGAGAAGCGGCGAGATTACCTCCATCGAGACAAACCCTCATCCAACCGATCCGGAAGATCTAAAATGGTGATTCGGAAACTGGATCTCAAGTTGCTCCGAGACGTACGATTCTCTCCGTGGCTATTCCTGGGGATCGTGCTCCTGGTCATGTCAGGCATCACTCTGTTCGACGCCAGCTACATTTCCTACAACAGCCTGGCTGCCTCCTACCAACTCACTTATCAGAAGTTGAACATGGCCGACTTCACCGTTGATCTCCAATCAGCCCCACAGGACGTGGTGAAACGGATACAACGCATACCCGGTGTGAAGCAAGTGGACGGACGCGTGACCGAGGATCTGACAGTGGAGCAGAGACTTGCGACCAAGCGCGTTATCGGCCGCATCATCTCTATTCCAGACGCGGGTCTCCCCAGCATCAACACTCTGCACATCGTCAACGGAACCTTACCGGGACGGGGAAACAAACGCGAACTCCTCCTTGAGAACTCCTTCGCAAAGTTCAATGGGTACAAGCCAGGAGACTTTATCTATCCAATCGTCGGTGATGATGAGGTTCGATACCGCGTGTCCGGCATCGTCATGAGTCCTGAATATATGTGGGTGGTTGCCAGCACGGACGATCCAATGCCACAGCCCAAGCAGTTCGGCGTTATGTTCATGCGCAAGGAGATGGCTGACAGGCTCTTCGGCACGGATGGGTCCGTAAACCAGGTAGCAGTCACCATCATGCCTGGGGCAAATCGCTCACGAATCATGCGGCAGGCAGCGGATATCCTCTCACCTTACGGCGCGGACGATCCGATCCCCATGCAAAAGCAGGCCGGCTACGAGGTACTGCAGAGGGATCTGCGGGGATTCCGTACACTGGCGACACTCTTTCCGATGCTCTTCCTCGCGATCGCGGCCTTGAGCATATACAACCTGCTGGGCCGGATGATCTACTCACAGAGGGCACAGATCGGCTTCATGCGGTCCGTGGGATACGGCCGAAGAGCAGTCCTGCGGCACTACATCCTCTTCGCAGCGCTGACCGGTTTGCTGGGTTCTGCCATTGGAACCGTCCTGGGCTACTATCTCGCCTTCGAGATAACCGGTTTCTACGCCACTATAGTAAGCATTCCGTTCACGGAGGTCACGCCGCGATGGGGTATCATGGCGGCCGGCATCGGAATCTCACTACTCACGGCGGTACTGGCCGGACTGGTTCCCTCTCTGTCAGCCTCCAGGATGACGCCCGCCGAAGCCATCCGCACGGAAGCGCCGTCAGTGGGTCGTGCGCCTGCCATTGAGAACTTGATCCCACGCCTCAAGAAGGCCTCGTTTGTCTGGCGGCTCCCCATGCGCAATCTCCTCAGGGCGCCCAAGCGGACATTCTCTACCATCATGGGAATCGCTTCCGCAATCACGCTGATCATGGTCTCGGCTGGACTCATGGATTCCGGCAAGGCCATGATCAACTTCTACTTCGACAGAATGCTCCGTTATGACGCAATGGTGACTTTCATTCATCCCCAGTCACAGGGCGATCTGGGCCGGATACGCACCTGGAAAGGAGTGCAGCGAGTGGAGCCACTCCTGCAGGTACCGGTCAAGCTTGTGCATAACGGACGCGAAATGGTGACTAGCATCTCAGGCATCGAGTCCAACACACAACTCCTCGCACTCAGCGCATATGATGGAACGAGGATTTCCGTCCCGCGCACGGGCATAGCGACGGGTGGGGATTTGATGAAGAGACTTGGGCTATGCCTGGGCCAGAAGGTTATTCTAACGGTCCCGCACAGGATAATCTCGGATGCCGCTTCCATTCCTGTCAGCGACGCCGAGGTCAACGGTTCCCGCATCGGCAAATACCGCGATCAGGTCTTCTCGCTCAGCCGGGGAATCCAGGACATCACGTTCAAGAAGCAGGTTGTTGTCACCACGCAAACCTATGAGCCTATCGGGAACAGGCTCGTCATGTCCATCCATGAACTCCGCAGGCTATTCGGCCAGGAGTTCGACCTACCGCCAAATGCGATCTCAGCCATCATGGTAAAGGTGGCCCCTGGGTACGTGAAGGAAGTGAGCCGGGATCTCTATAACCTTACCGGCGCGGCTTCGGTAGTGGATGTTCAGGACATGCGCCAGCAGATAGACCAGGCGATGTCCGTCAGCAATGCGTTCGAGAGCGTAATGTTCGGTTTTGCCATCGCGCTGGCCTTTATCGTAATCTTCAACTCCACTATGCTCAACATCCTGGAGCGGACGAGGGAGATCGCGTCACTGCGGGCATTGGGTGTAACTCGCTTGCAGATATCCTCAATGCTGACCATCGAAAACCTGTGTACATGGCTGGCCGGAACGGTGATAGGCCTCCCCGTCGGACGGCTGCTCGCTCACGGCTTCGTAAGCCAGTATAACAGCGAGACGTTCCATTTCCGGTCGGCGGTCTTCCCGCGGACCTACGTGATGACCGTGACGACGATCTTCCTCACTGTTCTCGTGTCCCAGATTCCAGGCATCCTGCGGCTGTTCAATCTGAACCTCGCAAAGGCAACGAAGGAGCTCAGCGAATAGTCATTCCATTCGCCCGAGTTCACGGAAGCTCGCTGTGGGGAACAAGGCCCCACACTCACATACTACCTCACCGATTCGAACACATACCTGCCAGATGCCGCTTCGAATGCCGCGAATCCATACTGGAAGCCCATGGACCGCAGTCCTTTCGCCTGGTTCGCGGGGTGACCGGATTCCTTGACGCTGGCCGCGTCTTTGGCTGGTACACTGATTACCGCAGTCGTATTCGGCGGAATGGTAACATCCCAGCGGAAGGCCGTGCCGTTCGACGACCATTCGCTCGCAATGCGCCCACTCGGGCCGTCATGCCAGGCCTTCACCCAGGTCAGTCCGCCCACCAGATCGGGTTTGAGCACAAGTCGGCGCATACCGGGAGTTTCCGGTCTGATGCCCGCCAGGTCCTCCATGAACCAGCAGTGGATCGGCGCAGCGAGTGACGGCATCTGCACACCGCCGCCGTCCCACGCCTCCTGGTAGGTACCCTGACTCACGATGCCGATGAACCCGGGATTGTCCGGCTGAGTCGCGATGGTCCATGCCAGATCGGGTCGGCCGATATCGGAGAGCGTAGTCAGCAAAATCGGCGTACCGACGAAACCGGACGCGATGTGGTTATTGGCCTCCTCCACCGCCTTCGCCAGTCGCGCCTCCACCTTGGGTTTTGCATTATCCGGCACTAACCCCAGCGCTAACGGAAGCGCCTGAGCGGTCTGGCCGCCCTTCAGGTCATACATACCGGTCTCAGGATTCAGGAAAGTGCTATTGAAGGTGGCCCGTATCTCCTTCGCGCGCTGATCAAAGTACACATGATCGTCCTTGTTGCCCAACACGTCCGCGCTGTCCGCTAGAATCTGCGCGAACCACGACAGCGCGGCGGTGGATGTGTAGACAACCCTTGCCTTGGAGCTTACGATCGCCAGCCAGTCGCCCAGCCCCCACCACAGGATGTCCTTCCCCTTCGGCCCGTTGTATCCCCACTGCGCGATGGACTTCTCGTTCACGCAAAGCTGTTCCAAATACTCGAAGTGCTTCTTCATCCCCGCGTAGCTCTCCGCCAGCAGGGATTTGTCGCCATACGTCTGATAGTAGAGCCACGGTGTGTAGACCACCACCCCACCCCACCATGGGCCGTTGATATCAGGCGCCTCGAATCGGCCAGGGATAACCGGTGGCTCATATCCGTCCGGAAACTGCCCGTCCAGGAAATCAAGCTGCCACTTACGATACGTCGGTCCCACATCGTAGAACCAGGACTCCGCGATAAACTGGTTCCACACGTCCTGGGTCCATGCCGACTTCTCGCGCACGGGGTCGTTCGGAAGCTGGATAATGTAGTTGTAGACGGTGCGGTTGAAGACGTGCTGCAACTGGTTGAGCCGCTCATCAGAGCAGGAGAACCCACCGACCACGGGCAGGTCCGTTGCGGTGACAACGCCGACGAGGTCTTCGACCCTGGGTTCGTAGCCCAGACCGGATACGTCAATCACGCCGGTGCCGTGATAGGTCAGACTCGGCTGGTAGGTCTCATCGGCAGTACCCTTCGCGACGTAGATGTCCGTCTGATACCGCCCATAGGTGTGCCCACCCGCGCCCAGGCTGTCCATAGTAATGACCTGCCCGGCCTTCGCATGAAGGCGCAGCCGCGAAACCCCGCCGATATTCTCCTTGAGGGTGAACTGCCACTTGTCATCGCCGACTTTCTCGACCTTCGCGGCAGGCATATCTTCCAGCGCGCGCACCGGATAGAGGACCATCGCCGACATCCGCCCGGCAGGAGCAGCAGTGGTCTTAGCTGTTTTCCAGACGGCGTCATCGAACCCCGGCGCGGACCAGCCCGGCATTTCCTTCCGCGCATCATAGGTCTCGCCACCCGCAAAGCAGTTGTAGCGAATCGGGCCATCGGTCGTGAACTTCCAGTTCGGGCTGCTGCCGATGATAGTGCGGCTGCCGTCCGTGAACTCGATCTCCAGGTCCATCCGCAACTGCGGAGGAGAGATGAACTCAGACCGGTAGTACCCGTGGAAAAGCTCGCTGATGGGGTTGAACCAGCCGTTCCCGAGCACGACGCCCACCGCATTGCGGCCCTGCTTCACGGCCTTGGTCACGTCGCGCACCACATAAGGCACGCGCTTCTGGTAGTCGCACATGGCGGGGTCGAGCAGGTTCGGGCCGACGAATTCGCCGTTCATGTACAACTCAAAGCAGCCCAACCCGGAGACGAAAGCCACAGCGCGACGGATGGTCTTCGGCGCGTCGAAATCCCTGCGCATGTAGACCGCAGGCGCCTCGTTCACATCCTTGGACAACTCGGTGACCTTCCCTCGAAGCCCCCACAGAATCCCGCAGTAGTTCGGGACTCGCCCCGGGTCCGGCAATGACTTGAGTTCCTTCTGATAAGGTATCAGTTCCAGGTCAGAGGCGATCCACTGACCGCGCCAGTCCTTCACATTCACAATGCCCATCGTCCATTCCGCAGGGGCGCTCCATGCGGACGGCATGCCGCTACCATCCCAGACACGCACTTTCCAGTAGACCCGCGTGCGCGAGGCCAGAGGCTTACCGCCATAGAGGACGCCCACGGTCTCGCTTGAGGCGACTTTGCCGCTGTTCCACAGGTCGCCCTTGCCCTTCGCCAACATGTCGGCACTGGACGCAGCAAGGACCGCATAAGCGCTCTGCCTTAATCCGCGCAGAGCTGGATCGGACGCCTTGCATATCCACGAAAGACGCGGTTGTGTCTGGTCCACGCCAAGTGGATTGACCATTCGCTCACACCGCAGATCAGCCGGCTTCAGCGTACACTCGCCGACACATGCTGTCCCCAAACATATCAAAACGGCCAACGCCAGTACAAAAGTCCTCATTACCATCTCCTCATATTCTCATCATTGCCACTTGCCTACATTCCGCCGACCCGATCAGTTCTCCTGCGCGAAAAGTTGACTGAACAAGCACAACTGGCTATGCTATAGCCATCATGACCAACATGCGCAGACTCGCGAAAATTCTCGACCGCTTGCCGGTGGGGTTACTCCTGATCGTACTGATTGCCGCTTCATACATGCCTGTCCGAGAATTGGGGTACGCATACGATGACGGGCAGTACGTCCTCGGCGCTCCGCAGATCAGCCACGGCCTGAATCTTCCCGACATCAAGTGGGCGCTGACCGCCACACACGCCTCGAACTGGCATCCGCTGACGTGGATATCTTACATGGTGGACACGCAAATCGCGGGGATGAAACCCGGGCAGTTCCACACCACGAATCTGCTGCTCCACATCGCCTGCGCGCTACTGCTGTTCTTCGTCCTCAACCGGTTGACCAAGTCCGCGTGGAAGAGCCTGTTCGTCGCCGCGCTGGTCGGCGTTCACCCGTTGCACGTGGAATCGGTGGCGTGGATAGCCGAGCGGAAAGACGAGCTGAGTGCCCTCTTCTGGTTCCTCACCTTCTGGGCATATATCAGGTACACCGAGCGGCGCACTATCACCAGGTATCTGCCGGCGCTGCTGTTCTTCACACTCGGCCTGATGTCCAAGCCGATGCTGGTCACCCTACCGTTTACTCTCCTGCTGCTCGACTACTGGCCGCTGGGACGGCTCTCCGGTGAAAACCGAGTTCCGATCAGGACTCTCATCGTGGAAAAGATTCCCCTATTCCTTCTCTCGGCAGCGTCGTGCATCGTCACTTACGTCGTCCAGAAAGCGGGCGGCGCTTTCGGCACGGTTTCGTACTACCCGCTGCACATACGGCTGATGAACGCCCTCAACTCCTATGTAATGTACATCTGGAAGATGGTCTGGCCGATGGACCTGGCGGTCTGCTATCCGCACCCCGGATTCAACCTGCCGATATGGAAGGTCATCGCGGCAGGAGTGTTTCTCCTTGCGGTTACAGCGCTTGTCATTCGCGCGCGGACAAAGCGCCCCTACCTCGTTTTCGGGTGGCTATGGTATCTGATCACACTCATCCCCGTGATAGGCATCGTCCAGGTCGGCAACCAGGCGATGGCGGACCGGTACACTTACGTCCCGCTGATCGGACTGTTCGTCATGATCGCGTGGGGCGTTCCCGATATGCTGAAAAGGGATAATGGATGCGCCAGGCCGTTCGCACCCGGTCTATCACTGGTGGCAGCGCTCCTCGTGCTGGCGCTGGCGGGACTCACGCGCATCCAGGTCGGCTACTGGATGGACAACTATACCCTTTTCAAGCACGCATCCGAGGCGGTGGATGGTAATGCCGAGGCATACTCCAATTACGGAGCCGCCCTGCGAATCATGGGCGACAACGCGGGTGCGCTGGAACAGTATAAGAAGGCGGCAGCGATTGACCCGAATGTACCGATCATCCACGCCAATCTGGGTGGAGCCTACCACGAACTGGGGCGGGACAACGAAGCTCTACCCGAATACCAGAAAGCCGTCAAGCAGAACCCGAACGATGCCTCGTTGTATACAAACCTGGCGGTGGTTCAGGCCACACTTGGAAAACTCAAGGACGCGCGATTCAGTTTCGATAAGGCGTTGAAACTGAACCCGAAGTACGCTGAGGCGCACAACGAGTACGGCAACTTTCTCTCATCCACTGGCCGGTCAAAGGAGGCATTGGTGCAGTACAACGCCGCCATTGCCATCAACCCGACCTTCACCGATGCGTACTACAACAAAGGGGTTGCCCTGCATACGATAGGGCGCTTCAACGAGGCAGTTGACGCATATCGCAAGGTAGTCAGGCTCAATCCGGAGTATGAATCAGCGCACAATAACCTGTCCATCGCACTGTTCATGGTCGGGCGATACAAGGAATCATGGGCGGAAGTCCACAAGGTACTGAACCTGGACGGAAGTCCGAACCCGGATTTCCTGCTGGCGCTTTCCCAGAAGATGCACGACCCACAAGGAAAATGAGAGAATGGTTCATGGTTGATGGTGTGGCAGACCATCAGACCATTCTCTCATCTGACCATCTTTCCCCATCATCCCTTAATGCCCGTGAGCGCGATGCCCGAGATGAAGTACTTCTGTGCGAAGAAGAACAGCAGCAGGCACGGCGCAATCACCAGCAGCGACACAGCCATGAGGTAGTGCAGCGTCACCCCGTAATGCCCGTGGAAGAACTGCAAGCCCAGCGCGAGTGTCAGCATATCCGGCGTAGTGAGGTAGATCAGCGGACCCATGAAGTCGTTCCAAGTGCCGATGAACGTGAAGATGGCTATCACCGCAAGGCACGGCTTGATTAGCGGCAGCATGATCCGCCAGTAGATCGCGAACGACCCGCAACCGTCTATCCGCGCGGCGTCCTCAAGCTCCAGCGGTATGGTCATGAGGAACTGCCTGAGCAGGAAGATGTTGAATGCGCCTCCGCCCAGCCACGCGCCGATGGTCAGCGGCAGAAACGTGTTCAGCCAGCCCAGGTTGCGGAACATCAGGAACACGGGGATCATGGTCACCTGCACGGGCAGCATCATGGTCGCAAGCGTGAAGATGAAGACCAGGTCGCGACCAGGCCACTTCAGACGCGCAAAGGCGTACCCGGCCATGGACGCGGTGAACAGGACGCCGATGATGACAGTCGCGGTGATGAAACAGGTGTTCTTCAGGTAGAGGCTGAACGGCAGCGAGTTCCAGCCGTCAATGAAATTCCGCCACACCACGGGGTTGGGGATCCACTGCGGCGGATAGGCCATCACCTTGTCCGCGGCCTTCAGTGATGTGCTGACCATCCACAAGAATGGCAGCAGCATCCCCACCGATCCCAGACAGAGCAGTGCGTAAGTAAGTATGCTGACTATCAGTTGGCTGGTTCTTCTATTCATAGTCTCTCGCCCTCATAGTACACCCTTAGAGCGGAAGACTCCTCTATCTGCTACTTCCTGAGCACACTCCCGATTCCCCCGCGCGGGCCAGGCAACGTGATCAGTTCCCCTACCTTCGGCGGGGCGAACGGGATGAAGCGGTTGTCCTTCCACTGTAGCCACCTCAGCGACTTATCCTCCAGCGGTACGGCGAATCGGAACTCGACCGTCAGGGGGCGGCCGTCGCGGGTCATGCGGATGATGCGCGCGGTCATGCCGGTGACGCGGAAGGTATCGCCAACCTTCTGGGAATACGCGGAATCCCAGAGCAGCCGCTCATCGGGCGATGCCTGGTAGCCCCAGTTCGGCCTGACGACCAGCGTGCGGTCGCCGGTCCGATGCACGAACACGGGCTGCAGGAGGCACGCGGCAAGGACTCTCGTGTGACGCGGCATCGGCTCGTTGCGGGCCGCCATCTCCAGGAGCGAGAACATCATCACGGAGCTGTTCGGCGGATTCACAACCACCAGATCCTGGTTCTTCACCCCAGGATCAAGCGGATGAGGCAGGGAAACTCGGTCCAACACGAGTCCGGCAGGCGCCGTTCCGCATGACCTCCACAGGAATACCAACGGAGCAATCAGCAGGTTGATGACGATAAGCGTTCCTGCCAGGATGACAACACCGCCACGGAACCGGCGCTTCTCCCGACCGAAAAAGGTCTCCGTGATAAGCGTTGCCACCAATGCCATGGCGCCGATCCCCGGGAAGAGCAGCACGCGGTCGTCGGGGAAGGTCGCGCACATCGGAACGACCGAGAGCAACATCCCCACGGCCCAGAACCTGGCGACTCGGCTTCGGCGGAAGACGGGCCACAGCGCCAGTCCCAGCAGCGACAGGAACACGGCAGCGCCGGTGAGAACCCAGGGCAGCTTTACGAACAAGGCGACCGCGGGCGGAATGCCGGCGAACTGCGTCATCAGCAGAAGCAGCATCATGGGAATGAGCGTATGCGCGAACTTCAGCGGCTCATGGAGCGGATCGGTATAACAACCGATATGCGCGATAGAATACCCCAGGTGCGTATAGACAACGCGCCAGACAACGATCACCGCGACATACGGGGCCAACGTGAGAAGCCGCTTCCGGAGGCTGCCCTCATCCATGAAGAGCGCGTATGCCAGGAGATAAGCGAACGTTGCGATCCCCTCTTCCTTGAATAGCAGGCTCACGGCGAGCATCACAGGTCCGGCCAACGCACCCAGACGCCAGTCCTTTCGCCGCCACCTGTCATGAGCCAGCAGAGCGAGGATTCCGAAAACCGCAGCACATAGAGCGTTCCGATTCGCCAGCCAGACCGCCGGCGTCGCATGAGAATCATCCACGCAATAGAGGATCAGCGCCAGTCCCGCGACTGCAGATGCCGGGCCCATCATTCGCCTGTACAGACATCCCACCAAGATCACCAGCAGCACGTACCATAGGATGTTCTGCAGATGCATGAGCGGCGGACAGTTGGGCCAGAGTCGGTAATCCAGCCAGTGGGTAAGCGACGTGAGCGGCCTCCAGAAAGAGGCCTTGATCTGATCGTCCATCCACCAGGGCAGCAAGCCCTGGTCAATCACCTTCCTAACGTGCTCGGGATTCCCATCAAAGAAACTGAACAGGTCCAGCGGCGCGGTAGGTACGTGGATGCGGTCCGCGTGTCCCTGCAGCACCAGCTTGTGGAGGTAGTCGTCCAACCACAGCCCCAGGCCCAGCGACGGAAGCGTGATGATGAAGGCGAGAATGGCGGCAAAAACAGGGAGACGCGGATGGGTCAACAACGCGCGGCATCTCATCAGCAGGGTGGTATGTGTAGTCATTGTCCTCTAGATCTTCTAACGCATATGGTAGGATGGCCAAAAGAATGGTCAGACGGTCTGATGGTCAAAAGAATGGTCAGACGGTCTGATGGTCACCTGCGCCCGACCAGATGACCATACGACCATTTCCCTTGTCCATCTTCCAATCTCATCTGTGCATTAGTATACAGACGACACCCACGCGCGAAAGGTTCGAGGAAAATCAGACGGTCGGAAGATGGACGACCATTCGACCATTCCTATTGAAACCGGAAACCGCCAACCCGGAAATTCCAAGCTCCAACCAACAAGCACCAACGCCCGGGACGGGAAATTCGAAATTCGAAATCCGAAACAAGCAGAACAAAAGTCAGAAACTCCAAATCCCGAAACCCGAAACCGGGAACCTCTGGAGCGACCATCAACCATTCCCTTTCCGCTCCCCTTCATAGTACACCCACATCGCGGAGGAACGAAAAACCAGAAGCGTGAGGAGGAGGATTATCGCGAAGAGCACCCAGGCCATCGCGGAGGCGTAGCCCATGCGGTAGTAGTTGAACGCCTGGCGGAAGAGGTAGAGTACGTAGAAGAGTGTGGAGTTCACCGGCCCGCCGTTGGTCATAACAAAGGCCTGGGTGAAGACCTGGAACGAGCCGATTATCCCCATGATCAGGTTGTAGAATATCACCGGCGAAAGCATCGGCAGGGTCACGTGCCGGAACCGCTGCCACACATTCGCGCCGTCAAGCGAGGCTGCCTCGTGCAGGTGTTGGGGCACGCTCTGCAGGCCGGCAAGGTAGATCACCATCCCGCCGCCCACGCCCCACAGGCTCATGATGATGAGCGAGAGTAGCGAGGTACTCGGAGCGGACAACCACTGAGACGGCGGAAGCCCCAACCCGCGCAGAACCACGTTCCCCAGCCCGTACGACGGATCGAATATCCACACCCACAGCAGCGAAACCGCCACGCCGGAGACGACCGCGGGCAGATAATAGATCGTCCGAAAGACCGCGATGCCGCGCAGCTTCTGGTTCATGAGAATCGCCACCGCCAGCCCCAGCGTCAGGCCCAGCGGCACACCCACGACGGAGTAGATCGCCGTCACCTTCAGCGATTGCCAGAAGAGCGGATCGTGGAACAGGTCGGTGTAGTTCGCGGCTCCGATGAACTTCGGCGGCGTGAAGATGTCGTACCGGCAGAAGCTGATGACCAGTGAGGCGATCATCGGTATGACGGAGAAAAACACCAGCCCCACCAGCAGCGGCGCGGCGAACAGGTACCCTTCGACCGATTCTCTTCTCTTCTGATTACTCATGTCAGAGTAGAGTTCGGCAGTTCGGAGAGTAATCCCTGCTCTAGATGCCAACGCACCATGTCACGCCAAGTGTGATATAATGCGAACAAGAAGCAGATAGGTCTACCGTACGAAATGACCGACCGTTGGAGCAAGCATGCCAACCATACCCGATCTGTTCGAGTTATTCTCCGCTAATCTGGCATTGTACAGGAAGGATCTCAGTGGACTCTTCATGTGCCCGCTATGCCACAGCACGTTCTCCCGCGACCAGGCACGTAGCAGTCTCAGCAAAGCACATATCATTCCAAAGTTCCTCGGTGGAAGAGATTGGACCCTAGCCTGTAAGTCGTGCAACAACCGGATCGGTACCGAGATCGAGTGTTTTGAGAAGGAACGCGCCAGTTTCCACCGGGCGATGTCCGGTGATGGCAATGAGATGACCCGCGCCCAGATAGTGGTCAGCGATGAGCATGGCGATGTGGTCGGACCAGTCCAAGCCGACATGAGAGCTGTCAAGGCTGGCGAAGACCGTCGCCTGCAGCTACACCTCAAGGCAAAGGGATCACATCCAGCGGCACTGCAAGGGTTGAACGATCAGTTAACGGGCAAGATACCTTCAGGCCCATCATCTCCTCTGGTTCGATATCGCGTCACAAGAAACTCGAAGCGGGCCAATCTCACTTATGTTCATGCTGCCTACCTACACATGTTTCACCAGTTTGGGTACGAATGGGCACTCAATCCGTCTGCCGAGCCCATCCGCAAGCAAATAGCGTCGCCCGACGAACCGATCATGGTCCCGCTGTTCCCCCGTCTCTCTGATCATGGCATACCGAACGACAAGATGGAAATTCTCCTCGTCACAGAGCCAGCAGACTGGCGCCAATTCCTTGTGGTAATGCCGTTGTTTCGCGGTCTAGAGATGAGGCAGGCAGTCTGGATGCCGCTGTTTGGGTGTCCATATCAGCAGCCCCCTGAGCAGAACGGCGCAAAGCTGACAGTCACAGCACTACCGGATCACCATCAATCTCTCAGCAAACAAGATTCATTCATGCAGGGCATTCGATTTATCATGGACAATCATTTCATGTATGACCCGGTGCTGTACGCTAACCCACACTGACTTGGACAGTGTGGGTGGACGCGTTCATTATGGTAAGCGGCGTTCTCGGCTTCCCATATCACTGTAACCGGCGGGCCATTAACGGTGGCTTCCGGTATTCACCCGCAGGAACCATTCTGGATCTCGGTCAGAGCTGTCGATAAAGGCAATCGCTGTATCGTAATACACCTCAAAGCCATCCGATCGCATACTCTGGACAGCTTGACGAGCGGAGCTCCCTTGTAGTTCCCGCCAACGCCTAGGCCAATCCAGCACAATCCCGGATAGCAGGTCTGCTCTTCCCTTGTCCTTGACTGGCGCATCATACAGCATTACCTGATATGGACTGAACGGTATAGGAGAAGATTGTGATTTGATGGATGCGCCGAACGAAGTGCCGACCCATTGCTGGGCATCGTGGACTCTAGCGGCTTCCACTAAGGGCTCGCCCAGGAAGGTATTGCTTTTCTTGTGAAGGATAGCGACACCGGCGGCCACAGCACCGCGAAGGGGCAGTTCGAGACGCAACGCCTCACAGAACATGTTCAGTGTACGGTCGAGAAAAGCCTCGACGAATTCTGCCTGGTATGGAATCCATAGGAGGATGGAATCACTGAAATAGGCATACCGGATGGGCAACCAAAACAACCCAGGCGAATACCGACCATCCCCCCAGCCCGTCAGTGTCTTGGTCCATTGGTTCTCGGCCACATGCGGCTTTAGAGCAATGTCTATCAGCGACGCGTACAACTTCTGCATCCGTTCCAGCCCAATTTCCCTGAGTTTGTTTGAGAAACCTAGGACATCAAAAAGGGCAAGAAGGTAGTCACCTGGCTTGGCGTCGTCCGGTTCCTCTACAGGTATCTGTTGTGGGATAGCGAGTGCCAAGACGCGTCTTGATTTGGGATTCGTCGGACGTGGATCATAATTATCGGGCGCATCAACAAAGGATCCATCAGGGAGAACTAGACCCAACGCCTCAACATACAGATCGTCTATCGCCTCCGAAGGAGTCGAAACGTCCTTGAATCCTGGGGGCGGCCACGTCTCACGCTCCTTCCTGTCCAGAACCAACTTGTCCATAAGACGCTTGACACGAAAGACCTGATCGGTTTCACATTCTTCCCATAGCTCCCGGCAGCGGTCCACGTATGCCTCAACGGACGTGCCTCGAAGTTGCGGTGCGCCATCCCGC
>JANYKG010000143.1 GCA_025358205.1 Armatimonadota bacterium | reverse complement strand
CCGACTGCGCCAACAGACATCTGTAGCGCTCGACAACCCGTGACGAAAGGTACGACCCGGAACAGCATCCGGCGATGAGGAGTTTGCCCCTAGGGGTGATCATTCTCTCGGCTTGCTCTTTGGCGAACATCTCAGGCGTGAAGAAGGCCTGTTGCTCACCGGCCTTGGAAACGATGGAAGCGCTCATGTGAACCTCGCAAATTCTGTACGCCTGCATCATTCATGAAGTGCATGATGCAGTTCCTTCTGAGCGTTATTCACCTTTGTGAATAACGCGGGCTCACTCACCACAATGTGATGAGCTCTTCGGTCGGGATGGGAACTTCCCCTGGCCTGCATTACTCACGTTATTCGTGAATGATGCGTACTTAGTTTCTCACATTTACGGGGTTCCCGTCAACAGGGCGGCGGAGTGTTTGGCCATTTGGATGAACGGTTCCGGGGAAATCAGCATGATAATTGTCGCCGCAGCCGCAAATCCCACTACCATATTCATAGCGAAAGAAGGCTTCAGCGGGGTGTCGCTCTTCGGTTTGGCGAAGTACATGTAGCGCACCACGTTCATGTAGTAGTAGACCGAGATCACCGTATTCGCTATGGCAAGAATCGCCAGATAAAGAAGCGTCTTGTCGCCGGATTGGAGGGCGGCGGCGAAGAGGTAGAACTTACCCACAAAACCGGCAGCCGGTGGTATACCTGCCAGTGAGAGCATGAAGATCGCCATTGCAACTGCTGAGGCGGGCGAGCGTTTGGCCAGCCCTGAGTATTCGCGTATGTCGTCTGAGTTCAGCCTGGCGGAAACCATGGTGACCACGGCGAAAGCGCCCATGTTCATGAACAGGTAGATGAAGAGATAGAGCATCACGGCGGGCAGGGCAAGCGGACTAAGCCTCAGCGCGGCCACGCCCAGCAGCAGATACCCCGCCTGTGCGATGCTTGAGTACGCCAGCATACGCTTGATGTTGCATTGGGGCAGCGCGGTGAGGTTGCCCACCGTCATGGTAAGGCCGGAGAGCGCCACAATCATCGGCGTCCAGTCAACGACTCCCGGAGTGAAGACCGACACCAGCACTCGAAGCACAACCGCAAAACCGGCGGCCTTGGAAGCCACCGAAAGGAAGGCGGTCACCGGGGTGGGAGCGCCCTCGTAGGTATCCGGCGCCCACTGATGGAACGGAGCCATGGATATCTTGAACCCGAAACCAACCATCATCATCAGCAGACCCAGGAAGATGATGTGCGTCGGCGAACCATCTGGTGGGTACGAGACCAGCTTGCTGTGGATGGCGGCTATATCCGTGGTGGCAGCCAGGCCGTAGAATATGCTCATGCCGTAGACCATCACCGCTGCTGCAACCGCGCCGTACAGGAAATACTTGACGGATGCCTCGTTGGATCGCGGGTCTTGCTTCAGCCAGCCGACAAGAACGTATGACGTGATGCTGAGAAACTCCAGCGACAGGTAGATCATGATGAGATCGGTGGCCGCTGAGAGAAAACTGGCCGCAAGCGTCGCGAATATCAGGAGCGCGTAAAACTCGCCTCGGTGAACGCGTATGCCCTGGAAATAGTCTGCGGCAAGAAAGACCACGAATATGGAGCATGCGAGGACGACTATCTTGAAGAACACCGCCATTGGGTCTACCGCGATCATGTCGCCGAACTGCGATACGCCCTTCACTACCTCCGGACGCCACAGCAGCGCGAGGGACGAGGCAAGCGCGCCAGTCAGCGTCAGCAACGCCAGCGCCTCTGGCGAGTACGGCTTGATCTTGCCGGGAGCCTCCCACTTGCGCGTAGATAGCCCTGCCAGCAGAACCAGTATTCCGCCCGCCGTCAGTATCAGTTCCGGCAAGATGTAGAAGGGATTGAAACTCAAACTAATACCCTCCGGTCATCGAGGCTGCCTTCACTATGTTCATGATCGGGCCGTTAAAGGTGTTGATGAGCAACGCCGGCAACACACCCACGAAGATCGTTAGCGCTACCAGCGGAACCAGGCTGATCACCTCGCGCCGATCCACGTCCGGTACCTCCACCCAACGCGGGTTCAGCGGGCCAAGCAGCACCCGCTGGATCATCCACAGCAGATAGGCCGCGTTCAGTATGATGCCCAGACCTGCGAGTGCGGTGATGACAGTGTAAATCGGCAGCGCGCCTCTGAAAATCAATAGCTCGGATACAAATCCCGCCAGACCCGGCAGACCGAGCGACGCAAACGCCATGAAACTGAGCAGGCCGCCGTAAACCGGGATCTTCGCACCAAGCCCGCCGAACTGGTCCAGATCGCGGTTATGGGTGCGCTCGTAGATCACGCCTACGAGAAGGAACAACGCACCCGTGATTAGTCCGTGCGCGAACATCTGCATCATGGCCCCGCTTAGCGCCATGGCTTTGTCCGCCACCGCCCCGTTCGCCGCCGCTGCCGCCGCGATGCCCAGCATCACGTAGCCCATATGGTTTACCGAAGAGTAGGCGATCAGCTTTTTCATGTCCTTCTGCGCCATGGCCACCAGCGCGCCGTAGACTATGCTGATAAGCGCCAGAATCGCCATGGGCATGGAGTAGAACTGTGCGGCGTCCGGCAGCATGGGCAGCAGTATGCGGATGAAGCCGTAGCCGCCCAGTTTCAGCAGGATACCTGCCAGTATCACGCTTCCCGCCGTGGGAGCCTCTACGTGAGCGTCCGGCAGCCATGTGTGGAACGGCCAGCTTGGCACCTTGATGGCAAACGCCAGGAAGAACGCGATGAACGCCAGCGATTGCATAGTCCAGTCACCGGCGAACGGCAGCTTCTGTATCGCATCCGGTATGCTGAAAGTGTGGACGTTGAAGTACACGCCGATGATGGCAAGCAGCATCGCCACGCTGCCGACCAGTGTGTACAGGAAGAACTTGATGGCGGCGTACTCTTTTCTCGGTCCGCCCCACACGCCTATAAGGAAATACATCGGTACCAGACTGATTTCCCAGAAAATGTAGAACAGGAAGAAGTCCATAGCGGTAAAGACGCCGAGCATCCCTGTTTCCAGGAACAGGAACAGCGCGAAGTACTCCTTCGGTCGCTCGTTGATAATCCAGGAATAAATGAGTGAGAGCGTTGTCAGCAGGGTGGTGAGGAAGATCAGCGGTATGCTGATACCGTCTACGCCCATGTAGTAGTGGATGTTGAGGTCCTTAATCCACGGGATCTGGATAACGTACTGCAGGCCGCCGGTTCCGAAGTTGTACCCGGTCCACAGGAGTATTGACAGCACGAACGGCGGTAGGCTGAAGATGAGCGCCGTCCACTTGATGGCGCTCGCTTTGTCCTTCGGAAGACAAAGGACAGCCAGCGCCCCCAGTGTCGGTATGAACGTTATTAGTGTCAGAATCCAATGATTCATTTTCTTAGGCCCCCGCCCCCGGTGTGCTAACCTGCGTTACGCGTTATCCGCGCACACCATGCAGGCTAATGCAAAAGATAAACCCCTACTATCATGAGTATGCCGACGAACATGAACAGTACATAATCCTGTTCCATGCCGGTCTGCGTAAATCTCAACAATCTGCCGAGTAGTTTCGTTATGGCGCCTATCAGGAGCACCGCACCGTCCACCACCCATTTGTCGAACCAACCCCAGACTACGGACATCAAGACCGTCACACGGCCCACGCCGTTTACCATGCCGTCCACGATCTTCTGGTCAAACCCGTTGAGCATGGCGGTTATGCGGAACAGCGGAACCACCAGAATCGCCCAGTATATCTCGTCGAAGTAATACTTGTTTGCGAGCAGGTTGTATGCCCACGGAAGTTTCTCTCTGAAGACCGACGGCGATATCACCCGCTTCATAAACACTGCCCAGCCTAGCCCGATACCCGCGAACGCCGAACCGGTGGCCAGCAGCGCGACCGTCCAACTGAACGGCACGGCCTCAGCCTCGCCGAAGTGTACCAGATGATGGAAGATGTTCTTCGTCGGCCACCCGATGTAGCCTGCCACCAGCGAAAGAACCGCCAGTACAACCAGCGGTCTGGTCATAACCTTCGGGCTTTCGTGAGCGTGAATTTCCTTGTTCTTCGGCTCACCCCAGAACGCCAGCGCCATCAGTCGGGTCATGTAGAACGCGGTCAGGAACGCCGCGACCAGCCCGAGCCAGAAGATGGTCTGGTTCGCGTGGAACGCCTCCAGCAGAATCTCGTCCTTGCTGAAGAAGCCCGACGTGAACGGCAGACCCGCCAGCGCGGCGGTCGCGATCAGGAAGGTCCAGTAGGTGTACGGCATCTTCTTGCTGAGTCCGCCCATCTCGCGGATGTCCTGCGTGCCCGTACCGTGAATAACGCTGCCCGACCCCAGGAAGAGATTCGCCTTGAAAAACGCGTGAGTCATGAGGTGGAACAGCCCTGCAGTGTAGCCGCAGCCGCCCACGCCCAGGCCCATCATCATGAAACCGAGCTGACTGATCGTGGAGTACGCCAGGATGCGCTTGATGTCGTTCTGCACAGTGGCGATTGTAGCTGCCATGAGTGCGGTGATGATGCCGATGGTCGCAACCACTGTAAGCGTGATGGAGTGCGGCTCGAAGGCGAAAATCGGGTACATGCGGCCAACCAGATAGACGCCCGCAGCAACCATCGTGGCGGCATGGATGAGCGCGCTGACCGGGGTCGGGCCTTCCATCGCGTCCGGCAGCCACACGTGCAGCGGGAACTGCGCGGACTTGCCGACCGCGCCCGCGAACAGCAGCAGCCCTGCAACCGGCAGCGCCGGCAGGCCGAATATGGTCTGGGACATCATGGCGGGTATATGAGCAAACATCTCGCGCAGGTTCACCGATTGCGTGTACCAGAACAGCAGAAGCAGTCCCATGAAGAAACCAACATCGCCGACGCGCGTGACTATGAACGCTTTCTTCGCCGCACGCATCGCGGAGGGCTTCTCGAACCAGAAACCGATGAGCAGGTACGAGGTAAGGCCGACCAACTCCCATGAGATGAAGAAGAGCAGCAGGTTATCCGCGATCACCAGCGAGAGCATGGCCGCGCTGAACAGGGAAATGTATGCGAAGTAGCGCGGATACCGCTTGTCGCCGTGCATGTAGCCGATGGAGTAGATTTGCACCAGCATCGCCACGGTGGTGACCACCAGCAGCATCATGGCCGTCAACTGGTCAACGTAGTAGCCCATGCGAATCGGGAGTCCGCCGACCGTCATCCACGGTGCGCTGTGTGCGAACGCCTCGAACTCATGGCCGTGCAGCGCGCGTGACAGCACCGCGGCGATCACCAGCAGCGACAGCACGAACGATGACGCTATCCCGGCGACGGCGATATACGCGCCCTGCCCAGGCCCTTTCCTGCCGGTAAGCAGTATCAGCGCAAACGCCAGCGCGGGCAGCAGCGGTATCAGCCAAGTCAATTCAGTTATTCTGGTCAGAAACTCCACAGCCTATCCTTCCGAAAAGAATCGGAAATACCAAGTTCCAAACACCAAGCTCCAAAACCCGGAACCCAGCTTCTACATTCCGCATTCCGAGTTCCGAAATCCGAAATTGAATCACCACTTCATGGTGGTGATCTTGTCTATGTTTATGTGCTCAGCGTTCCGGTAAACCGAGATAACTATCGCAAGTCCCACCGCCGCCTCTGCAGCCGCGACCGTCATGATGAAGATCGCGAAAACCTGGCCGGTCAGTATGTGCGGATGCATGTATCTGGCCAGCGCAACCAGGTTGATGTTCGCGGCATTCAGCATCAGCTCAATGCCCATCAGTATGCCGATGGCGTTGCGACGGCTCAGCACTGCAAATATCCCGATGCAGAACAGCGCGGCGGACAGTCCCAGGTACCACTCAAGCGGGATCATCAGACTTGTCCTCCTTCGCCAGGATAATAGCGCCCACCATGGCCACCAGCAGAAGAATCGAGGCCAGCTCAAACGGCAGCATGTACCGGGTGAGAAGCGCTTGTCCGATGATGCCGGTGGTCGGGACTGCATGGTGTTTTGTATCCACCAGCGCCTGACCTCCGTGCCGCACGTATACACGGAAGAGAACTGCGAATATGCCCAAAGCTATCGGTAATGGCGCCAGCCACCACTGGGTAAGCGACTGCGAGATATCGGTAGTCATGACGCGGTGGGTCATCATCAGAGCAAACATCATAAGTACCGTGATTGCCCCGATGTATACCAGCACCTGAACCGCCGCCAGAAAATCTGCCGAAAGCAGCAGATAGACTCCCGCGACGCCCAGGAATGAAAGCGCCAGAAAGAGCAGACAGTGGAAAATATTCCTGAGTGTAGCGACCAGGATGGCCGAACCCAGGATCACCAGCGCTATCGCCCCGAACATAAATTGTTGCAGTGTGATGGTTGGCATATCTGTTCTCTAGTCAGTCCCGCTCTCTGCGGGTTCAGCGGCACGCTCCGGTGCGGGCGGCCAGACCCCGCCCATCTGGTTCAGTTTCGCGCGATCACACAGTAGCTCATCTCGCGTGAACGAAGCAAGCTCGTAGTGATCGCTCATCCTGATCGCGTCCACCGGGCAGACCTCTTCGCACATTCCGCAAAACATGCACAGCCCGATGTTCATCGTGAACGAGTCTATCACGCGCTTCTTGTCCTCGCCCATGTGCGAATCCACGGTGATGAGCTGAGTTGGGCAGGCGCGCACGCATGCCTGGCACGCGATACACCGGTCCGCGCCTTTGGTTTCGTCCACCGGCAGAGTCGGCATGCCGCGATAACCCTCAGGTAGATCCCATTTTACCTCGGGGTACTGCAGCGTCACCTTTTTCCTGAACAGGTTGACAAAGGTGACGATTAGACCCTTCACGATGCTGTATACCGTGTAGCGCCATTCGTAAATATATGAAATTCGTTTCTTACTCATACTCTTACTCGTACTCTCCCCGTCATCTCGGGAAGAACAGCACAACCGCTCCGGTCCAAACGATATTCAGCAGCGCCAGCGGGATCAACACTTTCCAGCCGAAGCTCATCAACTGGTCTACGCGCACCCTGGGCAGGGTAGACCTTATCCACATCAGCACGAAGATCAGCACAAGGGTCTTGCCCAGGAACCAGAACACCGGCGGGATGAACGAAAGCGCCGGGTGAATAGGCAGCCACCCGCCCAGAAAAAGGGTTGCGGCGATGGCTGATACCGTAAACATTCCCGCGAACTCCGCGAGGAAGAAGAGCGCGAACTTCATGCCGCTATATTCGGTATTGAACCCGGCCACCAGCTCGGATTCCGCCTCCATGATATCGAACGGTATCAGGTTGCTCTCCGCCAGCGCCGCCATCATGTAAATCGCAAAACCCAGTATCTGCGTAGCCAGGAACCACTTCGGGAATATGCCGAACCATACGCCCTGCTGCGCGTGAACGATGCCCTGCAGGCTCATGCTGCCAGCCAGCATCACCGGCGGGATCATCGCCAGCGCCAGCGGAACTTCATAGCTCACAAGTTGTGCCGCCGCACGGAACGAGCCGAGCAGCGACCACTTGTTGTTCGACGCCCACCCGGCTGTGATGATGCCGATGATCGGGATGGACAGAATCGCCGAGATGTACAGCACGCCGATGCTCAAATCTTGGGCCACCCAGCTGCCGCCTTTGCCGAAAGGTATGACGAGGTAGACCATGTACGCGGGCACGAAGACGATGATAGGCGCGATGATGAACGGCCATTTGTCGGCCATGGCCGGCATGATGTCTTCCTTGGCCAACAGCTTCAGGGCATCCGCAATCGTCTGCGCCAGTCCGTATGGCCCTACGCGGTTCGGGCCGATGCGCGCCTGAATCCAGCCCATGATTTTCCTCAAGCCGTATATGAGGTATAGGACGACGAAGAGGATGAAGAAGAGCACTATGACCGACGCCACCAGCATAACCGTGGGAGCAACCCAATTCGCCGGTATATGCAGCCGCTCGAAAACAAGCCGGATAATGCCCGTCAAAGTAATTTGCAAGAGTGAGTGCCTCGGCGGATCAAACGTTCCGCCCTGCGCGCTGCGAAGATAGGCTTCGCACACGGCATTCCACAGTGAGTTGGGACTGCAACCTCGCACCGCAACGGGGACGAGATTATCTCAACAATTATATGTTTCAGACCCGGGCGTGTCAATGCTCATGATAGAAATAATTACCAGTGAGAGCCTACACAATGCGTATCTGGCCGTATTTCAGCTTGCCCACGTGCAGCACCTGGCCGTCCGCAAGCGTGATCTCCGCATTGGCATCCGTGATCTTCTCGCCGTCCAACGACACCGCGCCCTGCTGAACCAGCCGCCGCGCCTCGCCGTTCGACGGTGCGAATCCCGCCGCGCTCACCAGTCGGACGATCCACATCTTGCCGTCCTTCAGGTCGGCCTGCTTGACGTTGATCGGCGGGATGTCCGTGGGAAGCTCTCGCGAACTGAATACCTTCTCAAACTCCGCCTGCGCTTCTTGTGCCGCTTCAGCGCCGTGGTAGATGGCCACTATCTCACGCGCCAATCGCTTCTTTACATCCATCGGGTGCAGAGTGCCGTCCTTCAGCCCTGCCTCTATCTGCTTGACCTCTTCCAAAGGTACGCTGGTGGCCAATTCGAAGTAGTTCGGCATGATCTCATCGGCTATTGACATCACCTTGCCGAACATATCCTTGGGAGCATCGGTGACGCCGATGTAGTTGTGGAGCGACTTGCTCATCTTCTGAACGCCGTCCAGCCCTACGAGCAGCGGAACGAACATAGCCACCTGCGGTTCAAGACCGGACTCGCGCTGGAGATCACGGCCCAGGATAATGTTGAAGGTCTGGTCGGTGCCGCCTACCTCGACATCGTCCTCCAGCACCACGGAATCATAGGCCTGGCAGACGGGGTACAGCATCTCGTGCATGCCGATCGGCCTGCCGTCCGCTAGGCGCGCGGCAAAATCGGCGCGTTCGATGATTCTGGCCACCGTTATCTTTGCTGTTATGCGCACCACATCAGCGAAGTCGAGGGTTCTCAGCCACTCGCTGTTGTATCTCACCTGCGTTTTCGCGGGATCAAGGATGAGGCAGTACTGATCGTAGTAGGTCTGGGCGTTGACGGTGATCTGCTCAGGGGTGAGAAGCGGGCGCGTGATGGCCCTACCGCTCGGGTCGCCGATGCTGGCCGTGAAGTCGCCGATGATGATGGTGACCTCATGCCCCAGGTCCTGGAACTGCCGCATCTTGCGCAGGACCACCGCATGGCCGATGTGTATATCCGGTGCGGTGGGATCAAGGCCGAGCTTGATCTTCAGCGGTTTGCCGGTCTTCTGGGACTTCACCAGCTTTGCGCGCAGTTCGTCTTCAGGAACTATCTCGATGGTTCCCCGCCTGAGAAGCTCCATTTGTTCGTCTATGGATAGGTTGGATATCACTTTTCGACCCTCTCAAAAATGCCCGTTATTCGGCACAAGACCGATGGAAATCCTAACACAGCGAGGTGCCTGTGTCAAATATCGTGCGAAATGGAGCTTTCAGAGATGGAACCACCGAGACACCGAGGACACGGAGATACGCTTCTTCGTGAATCGTACTCGTTTATCCTACTCGTACTCGCGGCAATCGGTCTCTCTCCTCCGAGGAGAACCAGAACCGCATGATCCCGAGTAGGCCTAAGTGTGTCCGCTGCGGCGGAGCGTACCGAGGGACTATTCCAGACTAATGCGATAGTCCAGTGTGCGTGTATTGTCCGGAAACAAGTGTTCCCGAAGTGCGCTTTCGCCTGCATGACAGATTGACTCAAGACCCTAGGCTGGCTATAATCACCATTAAGAGATTGATTTCGCCAATGCGATGTGGTTTGCGCGAAAGGATGGCTAGAACCATGATGATCACCGTTTCAAGGGACGGCCGCATCACCATACCTGCGGCGGTGCGCAAGAAGCTGGGCATCAGACCCGGCTCCAGCGTTCGCTTGGACGTGCGCGAGAACGACATTGCCATCAGGCCGATCAAGTCTATCGCCGATGTTGCAGGCATATTCCGAGAGCAGGCCGAGGGCAAGCCAACCGACTGGGAAACCATACGCGAGGAGACAATGCGTATCGTGGCCCAGGAGATTGTGTCCTCGGATTGACGCTTCACAATCCTGCTAGACGTGAACACCTCTGGCGACGAGGAGAATAGGAAAACTATGTTCAGACCATACGACCCCGAACTGGACAGAGACGCCGTTCTGAGGATCTGGCGGGAAGTCGGCTGGGTGGACGACCAGGAGGAAGTGTTGGATCTCTTCCTGTCTGACGGCAAGACCCTACTCGCGGACATTGATGGTTCGGCGGAGTGCATGGTCGTAATGATCCCCGGAACCATCCGCTATCTGGAGGAGGAACTGCCACTCGCCATCGTTGGCGGAGTCACCACCAGCCTCATTGCCCGCAAGCAGAAGTTCGCGAGCAGATTGACTGCCCTCTCGGTGGCGAACGGCGCGGCCGAGGGTGCACTCGTCTCCGGCCTGGGGATGTTCGAGCAGGGATTCTACAACAGGCTCGGGTTCGGTACCGCATCGTACATCCACCACGTAGCCTTCGATCCGGCGGACATTGCCATAGACGCCCCGGCGCGCGCTCCGCGGAGGATCACAGCGGACGACTGGGAAGCTGTCCATGCTTCGCGGGTGTCTCGGCGGAAGGGTCACGGAGCCGTATGCGCTGGCTCGCCGAAGATTACGCGCGGCGAGATGGTCGGTGACAAGAAAGCCTTCGGGCTGGGGTACTTTGACGGGCCGAATGGTGAGCTGACACATCACTTGTGGATCAATCCGGAAGATATGGGGAAGGGTCCCTACGTCGTAAAGTGGCATGCGTGGCAGACCCGCGAGCAGTTCCGGGAACTGATGGGGCTCTTGAGGAGCTTTGGCGATCAGGTAGGCCTCGTGAGCATGGATGAACCTCAGGGTGTGCTGCTTCAGGACATTCTGCGCCAGCCTTTCAGGAAGCAGACGCTGACCGAGGATTCCAAACTCGAGAGCAAGAACACCGCGTGCGCGTACCAGCAGGTGCGAATCCTCGATCTGCCCGGCTGCATGTCGCAGACTCACCTGCAGTGCGCGGACCTGCAGTTTAACCTTGAGCTCACCGATCCGATTGAGAAGCTCCTGGATGCCGATGCTCCGTGGCACGGGATCAGCGGCGAGTATGCGGTGTCATTGGGATCCGAATCGAGCGCAGCCCGGGGTGCTGCACCATCTTTACCGACGCTCACGGCATCGGTGAATGCCTTCTCTCGCATGTGGTTCGGCGTCCGTCCCGCGTCAGGCCTGGCGATCACCGATGATATCGCTGGCCCACCGGATCTGCTGCGATCATTGGATGCCGCACTCCGTCTGCCCACGCCCTACATGGGCTGGGAAATCTGACGCCATACCGGTAAGGAGAATGCCTTGACAAAGCCTCTATTTCAGAAGATTGATTGCCTTCAACTACCCGTGAAGGACCTTGAAGCCGCCCTGGAGTTCTACCACGACAAGCTCGGGCTTGAAATCGTGTGGCGGACGGACCGAGCCGCGGGCCTGCGCATGGCCGACAGCGATGGCGAGCTGGTCCTGGGCGTGAGTGAGAATGCGCCGGAGACCGACCTGACGGTTGAGTCCGCAGAGGATGCGGCGCGGCGTTTCGTCGAGGCAGGCGGAACGGTGATTCGCGAAACCCGCGATATCAAGATCGGCAAGTGCGTGGTCGTGAAGGACCCCTGGGGCAACCAACTCGTGCTTCTCGATACCACGAAGGGCCTCCTGAAGACGGACACGGAGGGGTTCGTTGTGGAGTAGGCGCCGTGTTACTCAGTCAGCCTTTTCATCACCCCTGCTTGCTCTGAACTAATCATACCGGAAGAAAGCTTTCCAAGCGCTTCTTCCCTGCGTTGTTGCTTACTGCTCAAGGTAATACTCTCCATTCTCATAGTCTACACCAGAGGACAAAATCGCTGAGCAGTTACCCTGGACATTTTCGCTGAGCAGTGACACCATGCCGCAGCGCGCATTGACAATGCACCCGAAATATGGTATATCTGGCATGGACTGAGTGGGAATTTGCCGCTCGGTCTGTTATGCGAAAGGGGCATTACCGAATGGCAAATCATATTAATGTAAATGAGATATTGAATTCTGTGGTAGATCTGGGCGGTTCTGACCTGCATTTGGGTGTAGGCGAACCTCCTACCCTCAGACTCCACGGTCACCTTCACAAAATGGAGGAGTTTGGCGTCTGCGATGCGGAGACCACCGAGCAGTTTATGCGCGATATCGCACCTCCCAGATCACTGGCGGAGATGGAAGAAGTGCAGGGCGCGGACTTCGGCTACGGCCATCCCAAGGCGCGATTCAGAGTCAGTATCTTCATGGCGAAGGGAACAGTCGGAATAAACATGCGACTGATCCCCTTCGAGCTAAGATCGTTCGAAGATATCGGGCTGGACCCCCGCATACAGAAGCTCTTGTATGCTCCCAGAGGTTTGATTCTGGTTGTAGGCCCGACAGGTAGCGGTAAGACGACTACCCTGGCGACCATGATTGACTACATCAACATCAACCGCGACGCGCACATCATTACAGTTGAAGATCCCATAGAGTATTACCACAGCGCGAAGAAATCCCTTATCACTCAGCGTGAGGTTGGCAACGATGTGCCGACCTTCGCCACCGGAGTTATCAAGGCGCTGAGGCAGGACCCAGACGTGATCCTCGTTGGTGAAATGAGAGACCTGTCTACCATCTCAGCCGCCGTAACCGCTGCTGAAACCGGTCACCTTGTCTTCTCCACCCTGCACACCACCGGTTCGGCCCGTACCGTAGACCGTATCGTTGACGTTTTCCCGTTCGACCAGCAGGAGCAGATCCGCACGCAGCTATCCGGTAACCTGGTAGCCATCATCTCGCAGCTTCTTCTCCCCAAGAAGGACGGCAAGGGCCGCGTGGCGGTCTTCGAAGTTATGATGGCCACGCCTGCTATCCAGCACATGATTCGCGAGAAGAAGACGCACTCCATAATCTCCGCCATCCAGACTGGTAAGGGCATGGGCATGAACACCCTGGACGATTCGCTGGTGGACAGGTATCAGCGCGGGCTGCTTGAGCGTAATGAAATGCTGCGGGCAGCGGACAAGCCGAACGAAGTGCTTGAGAAGATCGGCGAGAAGCCGGCTACTCCTGTGAAGTCGCAGTAGACCGGACATTCAAACGTTACAAAAAGAGAAACGGGTCGTTCCCACTAAGGAGCGGCCCGTTTGGCTTTCTATGGTGCGGGGATGTGTGCCTATCGGCGCTCTTCTCGTCGAGAGACGAAACCTGCCAGGCTGATCATACCTGCGCACAGGGCGACCAATGCGCTGGGCTGAGGGGTAATGCTTGCTGTCTGCGCCGTGCCGGCAAACGCGCTGCCGGAGAAGCTCAGTATAAGTGCGAACATGATTGCGATGATGGTAGTCTTTTTCATTTTCTTTCTCCTCGCCTGCATCAGCAGGGTCTCGTGCGCTCTGTGGCGTTCTCGTTGTCCGCATGGGAATACCCCCGCGATACACCAATCATTGTGCATGATTCATGCCACTGCGACCGGTTCAGCCGCAAACCGGTATTCGTGCCTATACGGGGTTTTTCAGGGAATTCTTGTGTCTTAGGCGGCGTGATGTGGTAAAATGGGTGCAGATAAACGAGGTGCAGACATGGCAGATACACAAACAATACTCTTCGGCACCGACCCGACTACGGGCATAGTGGCGGTGGAATGCGGCGAATCTGAGGCGCGAGTTTATGTGCGCGAAACCGGCGGCGTGGTGGAGCGCGTGGAGCCGTTCATCCCCTGGTTGGTGAGCGCTGAGCAGGCGGACCTCCAGGGCGTCTCGGAGGTAGTGGAGCTTACCGGCGAGGGCTACCGCTGGCTGATACGCTTCTTATCCTGGTCATCGTACACCTCCGCCAGAACCGCTCTGCGCGCAAAAGGTGTGGAGCATCACGCCTATGGAAGCCCGGAAAAGCAGTTCCTCCTCGCCACCGGACGGACACTCTTCAAGGGCATGACCTTCGACGATATCCACCGCATGCAGGTGGACATAGAGACCGTAGGGCTGTCTTACGAAGCAGAGGACAGTCGCATACTCCTGATCGCAGTGTCCGACAACAGAGGTTTTGAGCGCATAATCACCGGGGACGAGCCGGAGATGCTGACCTCCTTGACCGCGTTGGTGTGTGAACGTGACCCCGACGTGCTTGAAGGCCACAATTTCTATGGGTTCGACCTGCCGTTCCTTCATGCGCGCGCCAAGCGGCACGGCGTCACTCTCGCGCTTGGACGAGACGGTTCGGCTCTGCGGTTCGGCCCGGAGCGTACCTCCCCAATCGGCGGCTACTCCCGGCCGTTCACTCCGGCGTTTGTGTACGGACGGCAGATCATAGATACCCTGCTGGCGGTTCAGCGGTTTGACGTGTCGAAGGGCCAGCTTGAGCGGCACGGGCTAAAGGAAGTCGCGCGGGCGTTTGGGCTGGCCGAGCCAGACCGCGTGCTGATCCCGGGAGATCAGATTGCGGGACTGTGGGCGGAAGACCCTGATATCGTGAGCGCCTATGCTCTGCAGGACGTGCGCGAGACCAGAAGCGTGGCGGCGTTCGTTTGCCCGGCGGAGTTTTACCTCACGCAGATGGCGCCGGATACCTACCAGGCGGCTGCCACATCGGGAACCGGCGAGAAGATCAACTCGATCCTGATACGCGAGTACCTGCGCCAGGGTCATGCCATCTCAAAGCCCCAGCAATCCCGTCCGGTGGCGGGTGGTTACACCGAACTTCGGCGCGCCGGACTGATACGCCATGTGGTTAAGTGCGACGTGGAAAGCCTGTACCCCAGCCTGATGCTGAGCATGAAGATCAAGCCGAACTCGGACGTGCTGGACGTATTCCTTCCCGCGCTGGCCGAACTTGCCAAGCGCCGATTCGATGCGAAGAGCAAGTCCAGGACCGGCCCGCAGCCGGAGCGCGCGTACTGGGACGGTCTGCAGGGCTCGTTCAAGATTCTGATCAACTCGTTCTACGGCTACCTGGGCGCGTCTACATTCTGCTTCAACGACTACGATGCGGCTGAGGCCATCACCACATCCGGCCAGCAGATCGTGCGGCAGATAGCGGATTACATCGACCAGCATGGCGGCAGCGTGATTGAGATAGACACGGACGGCGTGTACTTCCAGTCGCCGGACGGTGTGGAAGGCGAGGAGGCTGAGACGGAGTTCATAGACGAGATCGGCGCGCTGCTCCCTGAAGGCGTACGACTGGCGCATGACGGCCGATACGCCGCGATGATCTCTCTGAAGATCAAGAACTACGTGCTGCAGAACTACGACGGCAAGATCATCTTCAAGGGTTCGTCTCTTCGCTCACGCGCGGACGAGCCGTTTGGCCGGGAGTTCATAGCGCGGATCGTTGACCTGCTTCTGGCGGAAGACATGCCGGGCGCGAGCAGGCTGTACAAAGAAACGATGGACACCATCCGCGAGGGGCAGATGCCTGTGGCGGAATACGCGCGCAGGGAACGGATCACGGGCAAAACCTTCAAGAGCGCTCAGAAGAAGCGCGCGGCGGCGGTGGCGAAGGGCGTCGCGGTGGGCGAGTACATCACGGTGTATGACAAGGAGAACGGTGAGCTTGGGCGCATCGAGGATTATGACAACGACGAGAACCGGGTCTACCTGATGGACAAGCTCTACAAGTTCGCCAACCGTATGCGCGAGGCGTTCGGCGATGATTTCGAAGAGCTTTTCCCGAGGCCGAACGTCAAGATGACAGCCGCGAAACAAGCCGAAGCCGCCGGTCAGCAGCCGATGTTCTGATGCAGAAGGTTCCAGGTTTCGGGTTTCGGGTGTCGTGTGCGAAGGCAAGTTCGAAGCTGCTTCGTTTCAACTCCGTGCATCAGATTGGGCGATGCATTTCCGCTCGAAGCATGGTATTATCAGTCCATGGAGGCATCAATATGCGTACAAGACGAAGAATCCCTCAGATGGTGTACAAGAACGGCAAACCCTCGGCGGTCATTCTAGATATTGAGGAGTATCGCGAGATGCTCGAGAGACTGGAAGACGCAGAGGACTTGGCAGCGCTAGACGAGTTACGCCGGAAGCCCATGGAGTTCAAGCGACTGGATGATTTCTTGAAGGAATGCGGCTCCAATGCATGAGATTCTAACGAGGCGACAGCTCAGGCTGACCTGAAGAAGCTGTCCGCTGATACCTTCCGCCGCATTGTCGCCCACATAAGAGCGCTCCCCGAGAATCCGCGTCCACCAGGCTGCCGCAAGATCACCGGATCGCAGAATGACTGGCGTATTCGCATCGGTGACTACCGCGTGATATACGAGATAGACGATTCCTCCACCACGATACGCATCATGCGAGTCCGGCATCGGCGCGAAGTATACCGATGACCGTCTGACATGCTGCCATTCGCTATTCGCAACATTGCCAAGGACGACGTCGGTAAGTGTCTCTGACCTACTGAATGTCCACGCCATCGCGCAGGAAAAGGTGTACCGTCCCCGTGCCCTTCGGCACTGCGCAAGTGCCTTGTGCCTTTGGGGACCAGAAGCAGAACGTCCTTTTGTCTCTGTACATCACCGAGTCTTCGATCTGTCGCAATCCTCGGTCGGTTATCCCCACTTCGCGTATCAGCCTCAGAGCATCGTCGGCTGACTTGGGTGGATGAGCCTGCCAAGCCACACGCTATTGCTCTGACTGATCTTCGTCCCTACGATTCATCCTCGCCAGTACCGCAGCAATGATCAGAGACGGTACGCCCACTGCCAAACCCAGGACAATAAGAATCATCGTGAATGTCGAAGCTATCACGTCGCCGCCCCACGCCTGTTCGCCGCCGATGATGATCCAGACGATTGGAACGCTGAAAGACACCACAGCAAGCACGATACAAGCTTTGACCCGACCGTCCATGCCATTACCCTCCACCCATTGCAGTCGAAGATAGAAGCCTCTACAATCAAGTATACGTGTTCCGTGAAAACAGGGTTGATGCTACTTGCCGGACTGCACTTCCAGTAGTCGTTTCAACAGCCCCTTGCCCGACGCCGAGCCGATTGGCGCGGAGAGACTGAGCGGGGTCGGCAGATCCCAGGTCAGCGTCAAGTCCTTCTTGGAAGTCACCTCGGCCCAGGGGGTCTTAGCATCTCCCGGACCGATTTCCAACGCCAGCGCGATGAACGCCGGGTGAAGTTGCGCAAGATCGAATATCCGCTCAGGGCCGGTGTGGAGAATGACATCCACCGCCGCCACGTTCGTCGCAGGCTTCTGACCCGGCCTGGCCCGGAAGACTGCCGACGCTTCCTGTGTACCCAGCGCTTGCCCCCACACACCCTGCCCAGCGAACGACGACGACGGCGCCTGCAAGCAAAGATTCAGTCCGGTCAGTCCGAGGTTCAACGGCTCTGCGATGTTCCACTCGCGCGTCTGCACTTGCTGTGCCGCCGCCCCGCCGATTTCCAGCCGCAGCCTCAGATCATAAGCGTGAATCCGCCCATCCTTTACCCTGTCCAAGCTTGGATGCGTGTCGCCGCCGTCGGTCACAAACGTCACCGCCGCGAGCAACGAGCCTTCATTCTGCGCCGTGAAGACCCACGCCGAGCAGAAGTCATACCCATTGTGCAGAAAGCGCAGGTGCAGGTACGACGGCTCTTCCGGCGTCCCCCAGTATGCCACCACCGCTCGCCTCTGGTTCCAGAACTCGCTGTAGTTCACAGAGCCGAGCGTGAACTTCGGGTGCAGGTAAGTCGTCCCCACAAGAGCAGGCCTGTCGTCAGCCGCCGGTGCGAACACCTCGGTCTCCGTGCGCGGGCTGGTCAGCGGACTGAAGTACGGGAGTACACTCTCAGGCATGTGAATGGTCTGCCTGGGCCAGACGGTGACCTCGTCCTGCGGTAGGAAATGCAGCCGCCCGTCGCTCGCCATCTGCAGGAACGAGATGAAGTCGCCGCCCTGCAAGGTGGAATAGCACCGGCTGTGCGGACCGGCCCACTGGTGCGTGGGTGCATGAAACCTGCGCGCCAGGTGACGCCATGCCAGGTCGTATACTTCGCGGGTGAGTAAGATGGCTTCAGGGTTTCGGACATCTTCCAGCAGCCTGCCCAGTTCCGATATTGCTACTCGTGTGTAAGTCGGTGAGTTGTACTCATCGAACGACTGCCGGGTCATAGTGTAATAATGGAAAGTCGCCAGCCGCTTCAGCCCGTAGTCTTCCACGCTCTTCCAGCCCAGCCGTTCGCCGGAGACCAGCGTGACGTAGGTTCCCATGATGGCGATGTTCGTGTATCCGGGGCCGACATTTCGCCGCATGATGGACTCGCACGCGTGCCGAAGCGATTGCTCGACCGCTCTGCGAACCTCGTCCGATACTCGCGACGCGTGGTGGAGGATTACCTGCAGCAATTGCACGCCGCAGAAATCGGCCCAGTTCCAGTCCGGAGCGCCCATCTTGTCCAGCGGCTCCTCGGCGTACCAGGGCCATATGCCGTAGGTCTTGCTGCCGGAATTCTGGTCCTGAAGCGAGATGACCTTCAGGAGAATGCCCTCCGCGCGCTTGAGGTGTTCGTCGTCACCGGCGTCCAGGCAGGATACCGCATATCCCAGGGAGTCTCGGGTAGGGTGAACGAACCCGTCCTGCAAGGCGGTGTGGTAGCCCGGCGAACTGAACGGTCTGCGTACCATTCGCGCTTCGGCATCATAATTCTGGTCGTCGGATTTGATCCGCTGCAGGAATCGTTGGTAGGCTTTGTTATCTGCGCTTGGTGTGTTTTCCATAGTATAGATGTGTCAGGTGTCAGGGTTCCAGGTCCCACACTTGGTTTTTCACTTCCTGGCCACCAGTGCGCTGCAGCCGGGTGCGTCTGCCTGGTTCTTGCACATCTCCATCAGGTAGTCAGGGAACCCGCCCTCCGCGTCCTGAACTCCGAGCTTGAACAGCCGCTTGACCTCGTCGGGATGCTGATCGGCTACGTTTTTCGTAAGACCCGGATCCTTTTCCGTGTCATACAAGAAGCCGCCCGTGCCGTCTATCTTGCAGTTCAGCCACCATTTGCGGTCAATCACAGTGATCATCGCGTTCCATGCCACGGTGACGTGATCCTTCAGCGCCGGGCCGCCGCTCAGCGCGGCCTTCCAGAACGGCTTGCCGTCCGCCTGCGCCTTCACGCCCGCGAAATCGAGCACTTGTGCGGCGAGATCGGTGTGCTGAACAAACAAATCACTCCGTTTGCCCGCGCCAACGCCCTCGGGATGACGAATGATAAGCGGCACATCGTAGACCGACGTGTGCGAGGGATACCCGCGCTTGCCGAGGAAATCGTTGTCGCCGATGGAATGTCCGTGGTCGGCCGTCACGATCAGCATCGTGTTCTCAAGCAGCCCCAGCGCGCGCATGGTGTCATAGACATGTCCAAGCCACCGGTCGCACATGGTCACCAGTCCGCTGTAGTTCGCCCTCGCGCGCTTGAGCAGGTTCGCGGGCATTGTCCTGGTGTCCTGATAGCCGGAGATCACCCACTCGGGACCATCGTCCGGGTCGTACATTTTGCGGTAGTGCTCCGGCACAAACCACGGCTCATGCGGGTCGAAGCTCTCGATGGTGAGGAAGAAGTTGTCCGCGTCCTGGTTCTGCTCCAGCCAGCGCGCGGATTCCGTCAGCACGCGCGGGGCGAAGTAGTCCTCTTCCTTCGTGCGATCATACATGTTCTTGATGCACTGGCGGATGAACGGCGTTCGATAGTCGTCGTGAAACTCCTTCGGCAGCCAGCGGTACATCTCCTCATCCGATGGCTCAGGGCCGCTGCGGTACTTGTCCGTCTCCTGGCCGCGCAGGAACGTCCACTGATCGAACCCGCGCCAGTAGTTCTTCGAAGGCTTGAACTGGTGGTAGACATCCGAAACCAAGGCGGTGCGGTAGCCGTTCTCGTGCAGGGTCTCGGCCAGCGTCGGCTGGTCCTCTGGGATCGGGCCCCAGCCGGGAGCGCCGACGAAGTCGCCCTTCAGCCGGAAGTCGCTGTTGTGGAACGGGTAGACCCTCTGCCCGGTGTAGAGCGCCCGCCTGGTCGGCAGGGTCGGCAGCGACTCCGGGTACATCGCGTCCATCACCAGCGATTCCTTGGCCAGCGCATCGAGACGAGGCGTATGGACCTTCCACCAGGGCGGCTGTCCATAGCACCCCACGCAGTCTTTCCGAAGCGAATCGAATACCAGCAGTATGATGTTCATCAGTTTCCCCCATCAGCCCGTCAACCATGAGCCATGAACCATTCCCCTAGGGATTCGGCAGGCGCAAGTCAACCGGCAGCATCGGCGCGAACTCCTTGTGCGGCTCGGTCTGGTACCAGTAGGCGACCGAACTCCAGTCATCGCTCCGGTCGTTCGCGTGGCCGTGCTCGATCGAGACGCGGATGTCCTTCGTAAACGGCACCGGGTCAAGGATGTGATACCGATACACGCAGACCTTGCCCCACTCGTTGAAGCCTGCATCCAGCTCCGACCACGACTGCCCGTTGTAGAGGTGCGCGTTCTGCTGCATGCCCCACGCCTGAGACAGGTAGTCCTCGCTACCAGTGCCGTGCATGTTCGGCGGCCAGACGCGCTCTCCGCCGCGGTCAATAAAGATCATGTCGTCGCCTTCGCCCCACCAGCCCTTTGCCTGGTGGTCAATGGAGAAGTTGACGCCGACGTAGTGCCCTCGCCCCTCGGCTTCAAGGATGAGGTAGTTGTTCACGTCGCTGAGGTTCTTCCCCTCGGGGCCAGCCTCACGCTTACGCCAGGCCGCGGAACCCCACCAGCTTCCCTCACCGGTCCAGCCATCCGCCGGGTTCTCTCTGCGCCACTTGGCATGGAAGCAGAGCGTATCCTCTGGGAGCGAGTCGTGCTTCTGGTAGTCAATGTAGAAGTAGAACGCGTGTACCGGCTCAGCCTGCTCGTTCACGATCTCGATTCGCGCGTGCTTGCGGAACGGCATCTGGAACCAGCAGTTCATGGCTATGCCGCCGCCGAGTTGGCCTCGCTGACCGCTGCTGCAATTGAACGGCGCGCACTGATACGAGTAGGTTCTTGCGTGCCCAAGCCCGAAGAAGTCGCCGACCGGGGTCTCGACCGACGGCTTGTCCTCGCCGTCCCAATACATGCGCAGGAGCAGTTTGCGCAGGTACAGCGGGTCGGGCGAGGAGATGGTGAACCAGATGTGGCTGATGACGCCGGGACCGTCAATCTCGGCCAGAACCTTGGTCTCTCCGGGTGCGATCGGCCAGGCGTCCGCATTCCCGCCACTCACGTCGTAGCTGCTGATCCGCGCAGGTTTAAAGCCTTTGGCCAGCGTAAGATTGGCCATTGCGTTTCCAGGTACGATGCTCAATTGTTTTCCTCCAGTCTCGTGCTCGCTTGCCCGCCATAGCTTCAGCGAAGGCGGGTACTCCTACTCGAATTGACTCGTGATGAGTGATACGTGGCCTGTTCCCGGGGATTGGGTGACGCCGCCGATCCGGTTCACTCATCACTCATCATCCCCAGTCACTCGTCACGCCTCACGTCTGCTCATCCTCTTTCGGGCCGGGGAACAGCGGCGAGTAGATCATCTTCTTGGGATGAACCCCCAAGTCGCCGCCCACCACAAACGGATCGCCGCGCTCAGAGAGGTGCTGCACCATTCGCCTGCGCCAGAGCTTCAGCGTCGTTGCGTACCCCTTGTTCGCCGACAGATCGTTGATTTCGCCAGGGTCTTTGTCCAAGTCAAAAAGCTGCTGGCTGCCGTCAAACGCGCTAAAAATGTACTTAATGTGCCCGTCGGTAAGCGCGTTCCAGTGGTTCTCAGGCGCATAGCAGACGTCATGCTCCAGGTCAATGTACTCGCGCCAGCCCTCGGTTCTGCCGCGCACCAGGTCCAGCAGGCTCTTGCCGTCCAGCGTCCCCGGGTTCTTCGCATCAGCCGCATCCAGAAAAGTCGGCAGCACATCGCGTATCTCCACGGGCTGCTCGATCTTCACCCCGCGCTTCGCCTTGAGGCTCTTCGGCCAGCGCATGAGGAACGGTATGCGCACCGAACCCTCGTAAGGGTACGACTTCCGCCAGTGGTAGTGGTCCATCATCATATCGCCGTGGTCCGCTATGACCACAATGAGCGTGTTGTCGAGCTGCCCCTTCTCCTCAAGCGCCTTGAGTATGCGCCCGACCTGCTCGTCTATGAAGGTTATGTTGCCGTAGTAGCCGTGTTTCGACTTCTTCGCCTGCGCCAGGCCGAAATCGCCGTGCCACGAGTTGAAGTTCTTGGGATCGCCCTTCGCGAACGGCTTCGCCCATTTGCCGATGTGCGGCGCGGGCATTTCCTCATCCTTGTACATCTCCCAGAACCGTTTTGGAGGGTCATACGGGCTGTGCGGTCGGGCGAACGAGACCTTCAGCATGAACGGTTCGCTCTTCTTGTAGCCCTCGATAAACTCCACCGCGCGGTCGCCGGTCCATCGGGTGGGATGCAGTTCCTCAGGCAGGGCATACTGCCTCGACCGGTAGTCGTTCCAGCCGATGGCGGTTGCGTCCGGGTTGAGTGTCGGCGCCTTTTCCTTGAACCACTTATGGTAGTCGCTGACAAAGCCGGGGGTTTGGTTCCTGCCCGATTCATCCAGCAGCCCGCCCTGAAATCCGTGCAGGTTTCTCTGCGGTGAATAGTGGCACTTGCCGATCACGAAGGTGTAGTAACCGGCGTCGTTCAGCGCCTTGGGCAGCTCAAACGGATATTTCTTCGCGATGCCTCCATAGCCGATCATGCCGTGATGCCAGGGTGAAAGACCGGTGAGCAGCGCGGCGCGTGCGGGCGTACATGTGGGCGTGCTGGAATATCCGTGGACAAAGTGCGCGCCTTCATGGGCGATCCTGTCCAGATTCGGGGTCTTGATGATCTTGTTCCCGTCACATCCCAGGCAGTCGCCTCGGTGCTGATCCGTCATCAGAAGCAGAATGTTCGGCCTGGTGTCGGCCGCATCCGCCGCATCAGACTCTCTGGATGCCAGCGCGGCAAGCCCCAGCGTCCCTGCCGCAGCCAGTTTGCAGAACTCGCGGCGGTTCAGTGAAGTCGTATCTCCGGTCATGATAATCCCCTCGCCAGATGGTGTGACTACATAGTATCCGCCTCACTGTCGGGTGTCAAGCTGGGGACACCCATAAGAGTAACCAGGCCGGTAAGCCCTGTGGCAGATGACGAAAGTGACCGATAATACAGTGGAATAGTGGGTATGAACAAGGCTGAGCCACGTGGGGAATCAGGAGATAATCGGGTTACATGAAGTTACGTCTGAGCTTGGAATACAAAGTCAGCCTCATGGTAGGTTTACTGCTCTTTGCTCTACTGCTTGTTGTCGGGTATACGCAGATGAATGCGTACCGATCCAATCTGATGGCGGAGAAGACTGAGGAATACAGTGTACTTGCCGGCATGTTCGCGCTTGTCTACTCGCCGACTGACGGCAAGGCGGAGCTGGCGCGCTACCATGAGTTCACCACCAGATTCATGGAAGCCGACCCAGACATCTCCTCAGTCGTAATCACGGATACACGCGGCAAAGTGTTGTTCGCCAATACTCGGCCTGTGAAGAACTCCCGATCGAATGAGTCCATAGACTTCCGTGAGCCGACCCTTCTCGGTTCGGGCCAACGGGGTACTATCACCGTTCGTTTCGCCACCGGAAGCATAGACAGCTTACTGATGGAGATGACGGCCAGCCTGCTTTATACTTTCGCGTTCGCCTTGCTGATAGGAATCGTCGGTTCTCTGCTGATTGCCAAAGCCGTTACTCGTCCCTTGCGGACATTGATGCTCGCCGCTAAGGAAGTGGCCCATGGAAACATGAACGTGAAAGTTAAGAAGACCACGGCTGATGAGACCGGGGACCTAGTGGATACGTTTAACGGCATGGTCAAGGCGCTGAAGTTCTCACGGGAAAGACTCGTGGAAAAGGCGAATACGGACAGCCTGACCGGTCTGCACAATCACAGGTACTTTCAAGATCATCTGCGGGCCGAACTCAAGAGAACGTCCAGGTATCAGCGCCCTCTTTCAGTGATCATGCTGGATATTGACGATTTCAAGATGCTGAACGATACCCACGGCCACCCGATAGGCGATGCAGTGTTGCAGGACGTTTCGGATATCCTGGTCCACGGCGCGCGAAAAGACATTGACCTGGTATGCAGGTACGGAGGCGAAGAGTTTGCGATCATACTGCCGGAAACCGATGCGGATGATGCATTAGTTGTCGCCGAAAGGATTCGGGAGAGGGTCGCAGGACGAGCATTCGTGGGCAGAGACGGCGCGGACATTGCCGTCACCATCAGTGCAGGCTTGGCACAATACCCTGCACACGGCGAATCCCGTGCGGAACTTATCACAGCCGCTGACCTGGCGCTTTATCGGTCGAAAGCCACAGGAAAGAACCATACTACCATCTTTAGCCAGGAAATGCGGACGGCGGCTGCATAGCCCCATCTTTTAGAGAATCCGGTAGGGCTAGAACAACCCGGATATCGTTCCGTGTTCGTCCACGTCTATCCGCTCGGCGGCAGGCTTCTTCGGCAGACCCGGCATAGTCATGATGCTCCCCGTAAACGCTACTATGAACCCCGCGCCGGCCGAAACCTTCGCGTCTTTCACCGTGACCTGGAACCCAAACGGCCGTCCCAGCAGCCCCGGATTGTCGGAGAACGAGTATTGGGTTTTCGCCATGCAGATCGGCAGGTCGCCGAACCCAAGGTCTTCCAGTTGCTTGATCTTCCTGTCGGCTTCCTCGGTATACACCACGCCCGCGGCGCCGTAGATCTCGCTTGATATCAGGCCGATCTTCGACTTGATGTGCATGCGCGAATCATACAGCGTGCGGAAGTGACTCGGCTTCTCCAGCGCCTGAAGCACCATCTCCGCCAGCTCCAGTCCGCCTTCGCCGCCCTTTTCCCAAACGTTGGATACTGCAGCCGGCAGCCCGTGTACGTCGCACCGCAGCAGCAGATAGTTGATCTCTTCGTCTGTGTCCTTGGAGAATCGGTTGATGGAGACCACAAACGGCAGGCCGAACGCCCGCATGTTCTCGCAGTGCTTCACCAGATTGCCCAGTCCGCGTTCCACAGCCAGCATATCCGGCTTGTCCAGATCGGCTTTCGGCACACCGCCGTGCAGCTTCAGCGCCCTCACTGTAGCAACCACCACGGCCACTTCGGGTACCAGCCCGCCTGCGCGGCACTTGATGTTGAAGAATTTCTCCGCACCCAGATCGCTCCCGAAGCCCGCCTCCGTCACCGTATAGTCCGCCAGGTGAAGCGCCATCTTCGTCGCTATTATGGAGTTGCAACCGTGCGCGATGTTGCCAAAAGGTCCGCCGTGAACAAAGGCAGGGGTTCCTTCCAGTGTCTGAACCAAATTCGGTTTGATGGCTTCCTTCAGAACGGCGGTCATCGCGCCGTGTGCGTTCAGGTCCTTCGCGGTCACCGGCTTTTTGTCCAGGTCGAAGCCCACCACTATGCGCCCCAGCCGCTCCTTCAGATCCATCAGATCGTTGGATAGGCAGAGTGTGGCCATGATCTCGGACGCGGTGGTGATATCGAAACCCGATTCTCTCGGCACGCCGTTCGGCTTGCCGCCCAGCCCGAGGACTATGTTCCGCAGCGCTCGCTCGTTCATATCCATCACGCGCTTCCACACCACGGTCCGCGGGTCAATCCGCAGATCGTTGCCCTGGTGGAGGTGGTTGTCCAACATGGCGGAGAGCAGGTTGTGCGCCGTGGTGATCGCGTGGAAATCGCCGGTGAAGTGCAGGTTGATCTCTTCCATCGGAACGACCTGCGCCCATCCGCCGCCCGCCGCACCGCCCTTTATGCCGAAGCACGGGCCGAGTGACGGCTCGCGGATGGCTATGCACACCTTCTTGCCCAGCTTTTTCAGCGAGTCGCCCAGTCCGACTGTAGTCGTGGTCTTGCCTTCGCCTGCAGGGGTGGGGGTGATAGCCGTGACCAGGATCAGCCTGCCCTTTGGCCCGCTCATAACGCGTTTGATTGCCTCTGGGGTAATCTTCGCCTTATTGCGACCGTACAGCTCCAGGTCGTCCTCGGCCAAGCCAAGTGATTTGGCGATCTCAGTAACCGGCTTTGGTGTAACGCTCTGCGCGATTTCCACGTCTGATAGCATGTGCCCGCTCCCTCGAATTGGTGATGGGTGATACTATCACATTCACCCCCTCCGGTCAAGAGAACGAATTGTGCGCTGGGAGCTTTACGCTCAGACAAAAAAGAAACCCGGCGGATGAACCGTCGGGCTGTCTGAAAAGGTAAGAAGGTTGTTGTGATCGCTCAATACATATTATCGGCCCATCAGCGAACTTCTTTAGTGGTATTTTTGCGGGTATTGCCTAGCCCCGCAAACCGTGCTTGTCGAAAAACTCACCTATGGTGAGCGTCTTCACATCGTGGGCCAGTGAGGCTGCCAGACGTCGAAATTCTCGGTTCAACATAGTTTGGCGGGATCCCAGGTATACGCGTTGTCCCACGCACACATCCGCGAGGAACAGACTGTCGCCTCCTTCGATCCATATCGCGTATTTGGTTGATGCCGGCTGACCGAGCGCCGATTCTGGCAATGCCATTTGTCCGACCCCACAAAAACACAAAAACCAAGCTGCCATCTGCTCTGTCAAGGCCCAATTGCCTCAACATGCAGCTAACTTCGGCAGCCTGGCTATCATATCCCTGTGTGGGGACGTAGATCCAGTGGCTTTGCGCCCCCGCCTTTCGACGGGTTTGCCCTTCTCGGTTTGCTGACTTTCTACTATACGGATTATCGGTAGTCATGAGTACTTCTTTAGTCCGCATATCTACCGGGTTTTCATGGAACGGTCGGCAGGACGCGCAGGACGAAACCGACCACGCGGCGAACAGGTTACCTACCCAAAGGTTATGAAAGAAAAATTCTTCACACGCATTAGAGTCTTCAGCTTCGCGGTACCTGCCTGCATGGACGGCATGATTGGCCTGGCGCAGACTGCACTGCCGCTTGTCGCCATCCGCCTGGGCGCCGATCCGTGGTTCCTCGGCATGCTGGGGTGGACCGCCCAAACCGTGCGGCTACCGTGTACAATAGGCTCCGGGCTGCTTTCGGACAAGATCGGTCGAACCAGGGTAATCATCCCCGCATGCATATTGGGCATTCTGGCATGCGCGGGGCTTGCGATAGCGCGAACCAAACCGCAACTCCTGCTATTTTACATCATCATGTCAGCCGCCGTCGGTCTGTTCTATCCTGCGCTGCAAGCCTTCATCGGCGACCACAGCCCACAAGGTGAGCTGCGAAAGAACCTCTCCTGGTTCAACGCCGGGTGGACCATAGGCGGAGCTGTGTGCGCATTGGCCGCAGGAGCCTTGCTGGAACGGTGGAGCGGGCTGCCTTTCGCACTGGCCTCGCTGCTGGCATTCATCACCATATTCCTGGTGCTGGCGTGGTCGCGCACTAAGCTCACTTCTCATGCGCTGCCGTCCGAAGAGGTGCAGATTGCGGCTGCTGTGGCCGGCCAGAGTTCGCTCCTCATCATCGCGCGGATGGGTCATTTCCTGGGGTTCTTCGGATTCGCCATGTCACGCTTGCAATTTCCAAAGCTGGCGACGGAGCTTCATATGAGCGAGAAGACCATCGCGCTGCTCGTAGGTACAATGCTGGTGGGTCAGGCGCTGGGCATACTGGCGGGCAACATCAGCCCGTGGTGGCGCGGCAAGCTGTGGCCTCAGTTGCTGGCTCAGGGGATGCTGGTGGCGTCCGGCGTGGCGGTCTTCCTCGTCAGTTCGCCTTTGCTGTTCGGCATCGCTTTCCTGGTACAGGGCACCGGGTTGGGCATAGCGTACACCGGCGCGTTATACTACGGGCTGCAGGCTAGGACAAACATGGGGCGAAACACCGGGCTGCACGAGGCGCTGGTGGCATCCGGCAACATCGCGGGAAGCTTCACCGGCGGGCTGACGGCGCAGTTCATAGGCCTCAGAGCGCCCTACATCACTTACGCCGGGCTGTGTCTGCTGGCAGTGGTGGTCAGTATCGTTCTGTGGACCGCGAACTCTCGCCTACACCGCGCACACCAATAGAACCGCGATGTCGTCCGTGAAATTGCCGCCCGCATGACCCAGCACTCGTCCCATCAAATCCTGCATTAACGTCTGCGCAGGGCGCCCCGCAAGCTCACGCACGAACTCCGAGAGGCCGTCCTGCCCCAGAAACTTTCCGCTGGGCGAACGGGCGTCAGTCAAGCCATCCGTGTACATCAGCATCATGTCACCGGGCGCAAACTCCACCTCGCCGGTCAGGTATTCCAGGTCCGGTATCAGGCCTGCAACCGTACCCGATGGTTTGTGGTAGCTGACGGTTTTGTCCTTGGCGCGGTAGATAAGCACCGGCTCATGTCCCGCGCTCCCGAACCTGAACCTGCAGGTTTTTGTGTTCAGAAGCCCATACATCATAGTGATGAACAGCTCCGAATCGGTATATCTGATGATAGCGTTGTTGGTCCGTGCTAGAACCGGCATCGGCTCCGGGTCTTCCGCGGTGTATGCGCGCAGCACATTTCTGGCCATGGCCGTCACCACAGCGGACTTCAGCCCTTTGCCGGACACGTCCCCTATTGCCAGACCATACGTGCCATGTCCCAGATCAATGAAGTCATAGAAATCACCGCCTACTTCCGCTTCAGACCAGGCCGGTGTGTAGTAGTGCGCCAGATCAAAGCCCGGCACAGAGGTCGGAATGGTGGGCAGCAGCCCTCTCTGCAGGGCCTCCGCTATCCGGCGCTCGCGTTGGTAAATCCCTGCGTTGCCCAGCGCTGCCGCCGCGTATGCAGCCACCAGGTTCGCCCGTCTGAGCGACTGCTCATCGAACTGAGACGGGTTCTCTGTGTCCGTAACCACCAGCACGCCCAGTATGTCACCCGCATTGATCAAAGGCACAAACATAGACGACTTGGCGCCAAACAGATGCGTAAATCTCCCCGCAGATTCATTGCGCGACGGCATATCATGCAGGAAGAACGCCTGTCTGCGGACTGCCGCACGGACTGCCGCCGATCCCTTGTCCTTCATCGGTTGAATCAATCCCACAAATTCGGAGGCATGTACGCCGCACGAAGCAGTCCCGTTCAGCGACGACCGATCATCACTTAGCACCCAGATGTACGCGCCGTCTGCACCGAGCAAATCCATTGACCGCGAGCATATCTCCTCCACTACAACCTTTGGGTCAAGGGAGGAACTGACAGCGGCGGCCAAATACGCCAGCTCTTTCTGAAATCCTTCGCGCTCCACGCTTTCCTGGTAGAGCGTGATGTTCTCCATAGCCAGACCCAACCGCCGGGCTATTTCTTCCGCGAGAGCTACTTGCTCCATCTCCAGTGGGATGTACTGTGAAGAAACGGAAAACGCGCCCACAGTTCTGCCATGAACCTTCATCGGAACTGCTATGGATGATACCGCCCCCAGTTGCTCCATGTAGAAGCTGACTGCGGCATTGTCCACATCATGGATATTTTGTATGAACACGGTCTTGTCCAACTCGATTGCTTTGCCCACGACGCCTAAGTTTGCTGTACCGGAACGCTGCGAGATCAATTCGCGCGCGGCTGTTTCCAGTTCAGGGTTTCGGGCGCTCATCACCGTCGGCTCCATGCTTCCATCGAGCTTGAGGGAATAGACTATAATGAGGTCGCCCAGCAAGTCCAGTGTTCGGGTCGCTGCCTTCTGCAGCATCACATCGGTCTCCAGTGTTGAGACGAGCAGTTCGCCGATATCCGCCAGGAACAAGGATTGTATGCGTGCCTTCCGGCTCGTCTCCCTGGCGGTATCCAGGTCTCCAACCATATTGTTGAAAGCCTCTGCCAGCTTGCCGATCTCGGCGCGATCATGAGTCACCGCTCTCTGAGAGAAATCGCCGCGCGCCACAGCATCGGCCTTTTTCGCCAAAACGATGATAGGCTCTGCGAACCTTCTGCCTATGAACCACGCCAGCACTGTTAGCAGGCTCACAAGCAGTAACTGGACGGTAATGTTCACCATCGCGGCCTTGCGTGCCGAAGCCATTGCGGAATCCACCTGCTCAAGCACGTTCACTACCCACCAGATGCCCTGCACGGGCGCCGATGCTCCCATGCGCCAGATGCCGTCCGTGCGATCACGAAACGGTTCGGCCACAGCGGCCTCTTTGTTCATGGCTTTCTTCACGCTGGGTATCCATGACCTGTTTCGGTCCACGGGCAGAGCTTTGTCGCGAGGGATGTTTGTCACCACGACGTTGCCGGTGGAGTCCAAAATACTGTAGCCCACAAAATCAGATGATGCGCTAGTTCGTACGAAAGATCCCAGCGCTCTGGGTGATACTTCGCAAAACAACACACCGGCAAACCGTCCATTCCGTTCGACTCGCTGAGCGACGATGATCGTGGGTGTTCCTGAAGGTCTGCTCGGTATCAGATCGCTAACGGTCCAATCATCTCCGCCGGCAATCTTGCGAAAGAACCTTGTGTCGGCTACGTTGGCATGGCCCGGTTTGGTGGGTACGGAAACCAGCACCTCGCCGTTTGGCGAGGCAAAGGATACGTTCTCAAGTATATCCACATTATTGCGGGCATTGGTGAAGAAGGCGGACATTTGCCCGAGGGTCATATTCCGGTTGCCAATCTCCATCGCCATGATCTGTTGAGTGTAGATCACCCCATCTATCAGCTCATGCACAGCACTGGCCATGGCCGTGGCCGTTGCCATGTGGCCGTTCACCACCAGCCGTTGCCTGGCGCGGTACTCCTGTACAGCGGAATACGCCGTGATGAGCACTATGGGTATCAAACCCAGGAGCAGGTAAATGGTCAGCCGTTTTTGTATGCTGATGCTGTGGAGTCGGTCAACCAGTTTTCGGAATCTGTTGGACATGTTCACACCCGCCGGCCCGTGCCGAGCCAGATGCTACATTGTACCCCAAAACGGCTAACTAATGCAGGTGTCAGATAGGAGGCGGTGGAGGATTCTGAGACACTATCATTTTGATGTCATCCTGTGTCCGAACTCTGAGCAGGCGCACCAGCTTATTCTGCGCGTTCGTCTCGCACATGCTGATACCTGTGGCTTTCACAAATCCGCCTAGCGGGATGATCAGTCCAGAAGCAAAAACTTTCACACCGATATGCCCCGATCCGTCATTCAGCGCAGAGCCGTCGTCAATGTAGAAGGCGCTGGAATTTCCGTATGTCACCATCCCAAACGTCGTCACCAACAGCCCCACGTTGTTCAGCCCTACGCCGTCAATAACTCCCTGCTGCCCTTGGTCAGTCGCGCACTGGTAGTCACCGCCGCCGACAGTATGGTTCGACAGTCCCATGGGCTTCGGCACAAGCGTCGCATTGTGAGCGACAACCGACAGCGAGGATGCCTGCGCCGCAAGCTCACCTGCGTCGAGGGTCAGGCGTCCCGTAACGTCTATCACATCACCTACCGCAACCGTGATCGGCCAAACTACCCGCATCGCCGATGACCGGTTCGGCTCCTCTATGTAGCACAACCCACCAAACGCCGCCGTGACTATCTTGTTTTTCAATTTCACATCCAGCCCCTGCGGAATGGCTTTGGCCTGACCCACCTGCTGCACCATGTACGGCGTGGAGTCCCATTCAAAGCATCCCATGTCAGCGTGCGCACCCAGTATTCGCGACTTGCCGTCCTGGTCCGTGGAGCCGGCCTGTATCGCGGCGTCATACCCGGCATCTATACACGGCGAACCAGGCCGCAGATGGTATTCACCCACCGCGCGGTTCAGGAAGCCAGGATCAACAGAGACATCGCCCGTTCCAGCAAGCACACCTGCGTAGTTGTAGGTGGTATTGCCGTACACACAGTTGTTCCGTAGCGTCGGAGTACCCACCGGCCTGTAAAACCCCGAGGTGTTGAATGCAACGATGTTGTTGGAGATAGCCGGATAGGAGGTGTTTGAGACGTATATGCCCCCGCCGTTAGCTGCTCCGTTTTTGGTGATAGTGTTGTTCGTAATCTGCGGCGAGGAAGACACATAGCATTGAATACCGCCGCCGTTGTTCGCGGTGTTGCCGTAGATGATGTTGTTTGCGATAACAGGTGACGAACCGGTGCAGTATATCCCGCCGCCCATGCCTGCCACGTTGCCGGAAATGGTGTTGTTGCTGATAGTGGGTGAGGAAGACGAGCAGTATATCCCACCGCCGTTGGTGGCTGTATTGCCGTTTCGGATAGTAAAGCCGTCTATCACGGTAGTTGCCGTGATGCCCGTTAGAGATGTCACCACACTCCCGCTCCGGTTGCCGTCCAGAACAGTTACGTTGACCCGCCAGTTACGCTGAGTCCTTGTGTTCTCTGTGCCGACAAACCCGCCGTAGAGACCCACGCCTGCCTTCAGCGTGATTCGCTCCACGTAGGTACCGGCTGCAACCCAAACCTCGCCGCCGGAAACAGACGCGTTGATCCCGTCCTGGACCTTATGGTATGCGGCGCCCCACGACTTGCCGTCCGGTGTGCCGGGGGAATCCAGTTTAACGTATACTACTGCTGCAGATGCAGAAGATGAGATCAGAGAGACGATGACTACACAAAGCGGAAACAACCGAAGACACAATACTGCAAAACATTTCACTACACAAGTTACCTTTCCTCATAAACGTCAGGGGTCAGGTAGGCGCCACTCCCATAGCTCCCCAGCCTGCATTGTGCGTAAAGCGCATAATGCAGGACCTTCTGATCATTATTCACGCTGATGTGAATAATGCAGGCCAAGTAATGCTCAAATGGATGAGCTTGTACTTTTCTGACCACACCACTGAGGAATTTGTTCCATGTATTGTCTTTTGTTTCATACAAATGTGTAGCAGTAAGCTGATGGACATTTGATTGCTGGCAGGACAACCAGTCAATATACCAGGTTTTGGCGCCTCTATGAGGAAAACAGCTGAATGGCTGCAGCCCATTGTCAGTCTATGGCGCGGTGAACTTCAGCAGGTAGCTTTCCTTATCATCGCTGTAGACGCCCCAGAGCGCATGAGTAACGGGGTCTATGGACAGCGTGTGCAGTCCCTTGGGAGTTGTGACGTCACCCAGGCTCTCAAGTTTGTCCCCGGTTACCTTCACCGCCGAGATGGCGCCTCTGCCCGCGCAGTAGACTATGCCGCTCTTGGTGTCCAAGTCAATCTGATCCACGCCCTGAGCGATTGGGGCGTTCGCAAGAACCTTCCCCGTGTGAATATCCATCATCACCAGCATGCCGTTCCCGCCCGCGCTGATCAGCCGACCGTGCTTTGAGTCTAGCGCCAGTCCGTGCGGACTCTTGGCCGGAGCTACGGGCCAGGTCTGAGTCACCTTGTTGGTCTTGGGGTCAATCACCTGGAGCTGGTCGGTGGTCTTGATATTCTGGTAGATCAGGTTGGTCTTCGAGTCATATACGACGACTTCGGGGGGTCCGGCGATAGTGACCGAGCCTGTGAGCTTATCCGTCTTGCTGTCAATTGTCCAAACCTCTGTCCCGTCGTCATGGTCGGCGTAGACTGTGTGGTTCTTGGGATCAAATATGATGTCGTCCACCGGACCGGTGAGAGCGATTTCGACGCCGGGAGTGAGAGTTTTGCTGTCCACAACCACGACCTTCTGCTCTGTCGAATCGCCGGCGTAGTATTTTCCATCGGCTTCGTCCACGGCAACACCCTGGACCGCGCCCACCTTGATCGCTGGGAGGACTGTGTCCGTCTTCAGGTCCAGGACGGTGATGGCGCCGGCCCCTGTATGGGCGACAAGCAACCTGTGGTTTGCCTTGTCAATCGAGACGAAATCGGAGCGCGCCGGGCCGCCGGGTATGATGACGGTTTTTGTAAGGACAAGTGGGGCGGTAGCGGCAGACACCGTCGAGGCGGCGACAACGACAACCAGAAAAACTATCAGAATGCGTAACGAATGAGACATGGAATCCTCCTGTTCATATTCTACTGCGGAACGTGACCAACTGACCTGTTGTACCCCGCCGCAGGCATCACTCCAAACACCCAACGGCAACTCCTTCACGCTTAGACGCTGAAATGCCACTGCTGTTCACTGGTGATCAGTTATCAGGTCTTGACATGCACTGCCAACTGGCTTAGAATCATGACAATCATCTGCCGAATGAGTAAGAGAGGGTAATGCGATGTCGTGCGAACAGATTGCTCTATGTATGGATAAGATCGTCTCGCTCTGCAAGCGATATCAGGTACACGAGCTTGCTCTGTTCGGCTCGTCGGTAACCGGCGGTTTTGGACCCGATAGCGACTACGACTTCCTTGTGGAGTTCAACGCGGATGCCGAGATTGGGTTCATGGCACTGGCCGCTATGCAGAGGGAGCTCTCGGAGATAGTAGGCAGGAAGGTTGACCTTGTGCCCAAGGGCGGACTGAAGCGAATCATTCGCGACGAGGTGCTGGCAAGTGCAGAGGTTCTCTATGCGGCGTGAAGAGCTGTACCTAGCGGACATCGTGGAAGCCGCAGATGCTATTGGTCGTTTTCTCGCGGGCGTGGATCACGACGAGTTCATGCATGACGAGCTGCTGCAGAGCGGGGTTCTTCAGAAGCTGATTGTCATAGGCGAGGCGGCATCCAGGTTGCCATTGGCTTTTCGTGAGAATCATACGGGGATCGAGTGGTCGGACATCGCCGCATTTCGCAACATTGCCGTTCACGTCTACTTCTCGGTGGATTGGGCCATCGCTTGGGTCTCCGCCACACGGGATGCGCCGGAGCTGAGACGGCAGATTACCGAGATTCTGGCAAACGAGTATCCGAATCAGGGTTCTGTCTGACTGCCGCTCATTGACGACTGAATCGCCTCTGCCCACCGGCGAGTATCGTTGACCTGGAAAGCGACCTCGTGGTCATTTTTCAGCTTGAGTATGATGAACTCGTTGCCGTTGCGGTAGTTGCCCTGAAACCACAGATTCTGAGAAAGGTCGGCGATCTGATCGAAGGGGATGTCGGTGTTCATCATGTTCGCTGGGCCTCGAAAGATCAACCGCTTGTTCGTCAACGCGATCACGCCCGAGGTCTTCACTGACGCGATGCCCTTCATGTAGTTGTAGTAGCCACGCTCTGGGCCGATGACGATGGTCTCGCCGGTGGTTGCGGACTCGGTGTGGATGGCCTCGGTCAGCAGCCTCGCCTTGCGTTTCAAGCAAGCAAGTACCAGCGTCCACACGACGGCGTTCCCGACCAACACGATCAGAACAACCTTGAATGTATCCATGACTTACCTCCACCTACTAGATGCGCGAAGCATGCACAAAGTTGCACGCTCGCACTCCCGCTGGTTACTGTTCACTGGTGACTGATCACTGCCCAAGGATTCTCTCCGCATTGCGGTAGAAAATGTTTCGTCTGTCCTCGTCAGTGATGTCCGCGCCGAGGACCGCGCCGATGTAGTAGCGCTCGTTGAACCAGGGCAGGTCGGTGCCGAAGAGAATCTTCTCGGAGCCTGCCTCCGTGACGAACCGCTCCA
>JANYKG010000135.1 GCA_025358205.1 Armatimonadota bacterium | reverse complement strand
CGATCGTCTCCGGCGCGAAACCCGTGTACGTGCCGCTGATCGAACCCGATTTCACGTTCGACCCGGACGCGCTGCGCTCGGCGTTTTCGGACAAAACCAAGGCGATCATCATCAACACCCCGCACAACCCCTCCGGCAAGGTGTTCACCCGCGAGGAGCTTGAATATATCTCCGACCTGTGCAATGAGTTCGATGTCCTGGTGGCGACCGACGAGATCTACGAGCACATCCTCTACGACGGCGCGCAGCATGTATCACCGGCGGCTGTGCCCGGCCTTGAGAACCGCACGATCACGATCAACAGCCTCTCGAAAACCTACAGCGCAACCGGCTGGCGGGTGGGTTGGGCCATCGCACCCGCGGAGATCAGCGCCGCCATCCGCAAGGTGCATGACTTCTTGACGGTCGGGGCGCCCGCACCGCTTCAGGAGGCAGGCGTTACCGCGCTGGGCATGCACCATGACTACTACACCAAGCTGGCGTCGTTCTATCATGACAAGCGCGACGTGCTGCTGGACGCGGTCACCAAGGCGGGGTTCGTCCCGTTCAAGCCGATGGGCGCGTACTACATGCTGACCGACATATCAACTTTCGGTTACCCGGATGATATGGATTTCGCCGTCCATCTGGTGAAGGATATCGGAATAGCCGTTGTTCCCGGTCGGGCGTTCTACTCCGAGCCTGAGTGCGCCGCGACCAAACTGCGATTTGCTTTCTGCAAGACCCAGCCGACTCTGGACGAGGCAATCCGGCGACTGCAATCGCTGGTCAAGGGGTAAGGTTTGCTAAGAATACTTGTACTTTTGGGGTGCATCATGGCAACAGCCGCAAACGCGTTCACGTCAATCGTCGCGCAGTCAACCGCCGAGTTCCCTCGGCACAGCGAGGGGTCCATCGTCGAGCTGAAGGACGGCACGCTCCTGCTCGCTTGGTCGCGGTTCAGCGGCGGCGGGGCCGACCATTCGACGGCTCATATCGCAGCCATCACCAGCAAGGACGGCGGCAAGACCTGGAGCAAGCCATACGTCATCCAGGAGAACACCGGCAAGCAGAACGTGATGTCCGTGAGCCTGCTGCGCCTCAGGGACGGCAGAATCGGCATGTGGTACCTGGAGAAGAACTCGGACACGGATTTGCAGGTCTACGTGCGCTACTCCGGCGATGAGGCGAAGACCTGGACGAAACCCTTGCGCGTAACCCCAGGCGAGGGCTACCACATCATGAACAACGACCGCGTGATCCAGACCTCCACCGGCCGTATCCTGTGCCCGATCTCGTGGGCCGCCGACATTGGCAAGCGCGATCCGCTCCTCGTCTTCTGCATGTACTCCGACGACGACGGCCAAACGTGGCACCGTTCTCTTCCAAACCTGGAAGCTCCGATGATGGGCGCACTGGAGCCTGGGGTTGTGGAACTGGCTAACGGAGACATCCTCATGTTCATCCGCACGCAGACCGGCTGCCAGTATAAGAGCATCTCGAAGAACAAGGGCATGACTTGGTCTAAGGCCGTGCCGACGAGCATCAAGTCGCCCAACGCGCCGATGACCGTGAAGCGGATTCCCAAGAGCAAGGACCTGCTGATGGTCTGGGACAACAACTACGAGCATGAGCACCCGTCGCAGGGCAAGCGCACGCCCCTGACCGCCGCGATCTCCTCGGACAATGGGGTCACATGGAAGCACGTCAAGAACATCGAGACAGCCCCCGACCACGGATATGCCTACACCAGCATGCTTTTCTACCGTGACCAGGTGCTTCTCACATACTACGACGCAGGAAAAGGCCTCTCGACCGCCTCCCTGCGCTTCCGTTCAACGCCGTTGGCATGGTTCTGCGAAGACTAACCACGGAGACACAGAGAACACCGAGGAATGCTTCCTTTCTGCTTGCGAATAGGAGTTCCATTTGCTCTTGTAGTCTTGGCGCTTGCTTTCCCGCCTCTATCGATGTTGGACGTTGAGCGTTGGATGTTGGACGTTCGCCCCTATCTCCGTGCCCTCGGTGCCTCGGTGGTTGATATCACTCCTCGGTATTCAATCCAATCTCCAGCTTGCCTTTGCCGGTGTTCTCCACCTTCGCGCCGCCTCGGAAGCGGTTGCCCATTACAATGCTCGCCTTCGAGTTCGGGCCGAGGACGATCTGCTTCTTTCCGCCGTCCATGAAGTCGCAGCTTGAGACCGTCAGGCCGTTCCCGTCCGCGTAGATGCACGGATCGCCCTTGCCAGCCTGGTCCCAACCGTTGAAGTGGCACTCGTTGAAGAAGACGTGGCCTGATCCCTTGATCGTCGCATGAGTTGTGTTCGTCGGAATGCCCCAGTAGCCGCAGTTGTTGAACTTGACCGGCCCGGTGTTGGTCTCCTTCACCTCGATGTGGCTCATGAACTGGCAGTTCGTGAAGACTATCCCCGCATGGCCCTGGCTGTTCTCCACCAACACCGCCGTCGGGCTGATGTCCGTGCCCGACGTGTTGATGACGACATTCCCCGGCCCGTCCTTGAACTCCGTGAACTGGAAGCCGACCTTGTACCAAATCGCAAAGCAGTTGTTCACGTATTCCCAGTCCGTCCGCCCGAAGATGAACGCGGTCGCCTGGCTGGTCTGGAACTTCTCGAAGTCGCTATTCGCCTTCCAGAACGGCCAGAGGTGAACGTCCTCTATTCGCCCGATGTCGTAGCACTTGTCCACGAAGATGCCAGTGTGCAGCGGCTGGGCGTATAGCTCGCGGATGAAGTGCCGACCGCAGGGATTCGTGCCGAAGTCCACCGCCTGCCAGGGATTCACGAGCAGGCACTCCTTGATCGTGCAGTTGTCGCCCGCGCCTCGAACGCACCAGGGGTATGCGACAGGCGATTTCTCGTCCTGCTCGGGGTAGAAAACCGTGATGCCCTTGAGCACCGAACTGGTGTGCAGGAAGATGAACGGCTCGCCGTCCGCATTCCCCTTCCCCTCCACCGCCAGCAGCTTGCTTCCCTTGTTGATACCGTTGGTCGGCGGCGCTTTGAACACGCCTTCCAGCGTAACGAACTCGGGGATGCTGATGTGCGTCTTGATCATGTAGTCGCCGGTCGGAACGGAGACGACTCCCCCGCCGTCCTTCGCACAGGCATCCAGCGCCTTCTGAAACGCGGCGGTGTCGTTTGTCTTCCCATCCCCCTTCGCCCCGAATGCGGTGACGGAATAGACGCCCTTCTCTCCTCCGAGCGACTTGCCCGCCGTAGCATTGGCGGAGGCGGGAGCGGCGTCCACACGGATGGACAGGATAAGCAGGATAAAGAGTGTCAGCGCAGTGTAACTGGACATATCTGGCCTCCAAGAGCTTGAACTGTGGATAGGATATGGTGAAATCTGAGCCTTGTCAAGCAGGCAACTCGCGCAAGGCATGCATGTGGGTAGTGAGGTGCAGCGCCTCGATTGATACGAGTCAACTGACGGCACTTCTCCGTGCAGGATTCAATACGAGATGTGCGCCACAACCTCACCGCCTTTCTCATCCGCCTATGGTTCGTGACACTGGTACCCAAATACGCGCTGTTTGCACCATCTGCAAAATCAGGTTGCGTGCTCCGCTGCGGACTGATATACAGCCAAGGAGATATCCCTGTACACAGCTTCATCGCTTGATTACCGAGTAGAGGCTGGGCTGCGGTAGTTGACAATTCTCGCCACGCCGTTCTACAATGTCCATGCATGGCTAATACATCTGTGCTTTTCCGGTAACGTCTTGTTGACTATGACCCAAAGGAGACATCATTGTATGCACACTATGCCTCTATACCGTACGTATGGATACTGTGGTCTGCTTTCAAACGTATTCTGACTCTCCGCACCAGACGTATTCGACGTGACATAGCAATACCCACACACATCAACCGAGAAGCGTTTCTCCGGTGGCACGAGGCTGATCTCAGATACACGCGTTCATATATTCTTATTGCGCAGGTAGCATGGTTGGGCCTACTGGCGAGCATAGAATATGATATGGAAGGCACCTATGGTATACCTTCGTTGCTTATGCTATCGTCACTCGTTATCATCGCATCGCGAGCATCCCTGGTGTCTGCGCAGCTAACAGACTTGGAACGTGAGGCTGGCATTGCCAGTGTTGCTGGAAATGGCGCGGTTGTATTCAGAGAACCCGATGCGCCCCAGCTACCAGTAGAGCATACAGTGCACCATTTACCCATCGGTCTATTCACAAGCTGCCTGGTCATAGGCGTCGCGCTCTGGATGCCAACTCGCGAGCTTCGCATGATGCTGCCAATGCTGGAAAACGCCCTGGGCTCGGAGTGGTGGACACATATTCCAGTATGGCGACTCATTCTAGGGTCGTGCCTTCTCTTGTTTCTATTGTCCTGGCCTATTCTCCCGGCGGTAATGCTCCTCCGCAGAAATGCGCGTGGGGTGAGCGGGCTGGTATTCGGAGTCGGTCTCTATGCAGCCTATCTGCTGGTTACACATAAGGGCATGCTGGATATAGTACTCACTGTCCTATGTGCTCTAGCGTGGTTGGTGCTGCTCATAGGCGCACGCGACATAAGCCGCTATGAATGCGTGCAAGCAAACGCTATACCTCCTGGGTCATGTGAGAATGACAAACCAAACTGAGTGCCGATGTTTGGTCATGAGGGGGACGACTTGGAGCGAAGGGCTGTACGTTCGACGAATATCGTTTCGGTGGGGTACGATGCCGGGATGAAGACGCTGGAGATCGAGTTCAAGGGCAGCGGGGTCTACCAGTACGCGGGAGTGCCACAGAAGCGATACGAGCTACTGATGAAGGCGCCGGCCATCGGCAGCTACTTCCATCGGGAGATCAAGCCGTGGTATCTGTGCAGGAAGATCGGATAGCACCAACCACCGAGACACCGAGGACACAGAGAATCATAAATAGTGGGGATCACTCTCTATTTGCAGGCTGTTCACTGTCCATCAACCGCGACCCTCATCCCAACCTTCTCCCTGAAAGGGAGAAGCAGTCACCCAGGCCTTCCACTGGCTACTCAACCCCGCCATAGCCTTTGCTCGATAACTCCTCAAGGACAGCGGACTTGACGAGTTCGGCGACACGCACTGCATCTTCGGCTGCATTCCTGTCGTAGGCCATACTCATGTCCGGGTACCTGGAGTCTATCGCTTCATAGGACAGATCAGTTAGGTCACCGACCTCGCCGGCAACCTCCGAGGTACTCGGCAGCAACAGAAGCAACTCGCCCAAGTCGTGCGTCTTCCGAAAGGATATCCCATAGAATACCAGTAGCGCCTTCAGATACTTCTCAGCCCCCTGTTGAGCGTGGAAGCAAACCGTGTCAAACGGAGCATCGTCCGCAGGCAGCACCAGTTCTATGTTCTTGAAATCGCTCTCGGCCTTCGAAATCCACGTTGCGACCTCTACAAGGACGTTCCTAGGCGGCATAGAGCACCATCCCTTCGTGTTCGGCCGGATATGCGATGGTACCGGGAACACCCCGCTTGCGCTCAAACTCATCATTGGTAAGAATGACTATATCCTTGGGCAACCCGAGGCCGGTGACGGCGCGATGGATATCGTTGCGCAGTCTTCGGCGATCGTCTACTTCCCGCACGATAACCAGCAGGTCAACATCACTATCCCCCGTGGAGTCACCCCTGGCCATCGAGCCAAAGAGTATGATCTTCTCCGGGTGGAACATCTCCGCTATGCGCTGTACCATTTTGTCTATGATTTCGCGCTCGTCAGCAGTCATTCCCCTACCCCTTCAGGTATCTCGCCAGGTTGTTGAACAGCTCCATGCCGTCGGATGAGCCGTGCCAGTCGAGCGATGCGCGCTCGGGGTGAGGCATCAGGCCGAAGATCAGGCCGGTCTTGTCACGAATGCCAGCGTATCCACCGGGCGCACCCGCCGGGTTCAGCGGATACTCCTCGGTCGGCTGACCGTCCTTCGCATAGCACAGGCACGGGCGGATGAGGCTCTTGTCTTCCCAGTACAGGCGCCCCTCGCCGTGCGCCACCGGCATGCGCAGAACGCGGCCTTCCAAGCCCTTGGTCCAGATGCTCTTGGTATCAGTCACCACCAAGTCAACCCAGCGGCTCTCGAAGCGCGCAGACTTGTTCTGCAGGAGCGCACCGAGCCGCTTGCCAACCGTACCATCCGGCAGGAGACCGGTCTCGACAAGTATCTGAAACCCGTTACAGATGCCCAGAATCGGCTTGCCTGTGCTCACCAGTTCCTGAAGCTGATCGGTCACTCGCGCCACCAGGTGCAGGCCGAAGATGCGCCCCGATCCGAAGTGGTCTCCCCACGAGAATCCGCCGGGGACGATCAGAGCCTGGTAGTCCGTCAGATTCTCGCGGCCTTCGTTCACATCGTGGAAGTTCACAACCTTTGCCTGCAAGCCCGCATGCTCCACCGCAAACGCGGTCTCTTCCTGACAGTTGATTCCAGGGCCGTAAAGGACTGCCACGACGGGGCCGGCGCTGGGCTGATGGTTGATGGCTGATGGTTGATGGCTGCTCATCTTATCACCTCCGCGAACGGCTTCTCCCAGACTTTCACAAGATCGGCTATCGGCAACTGCAGAACCTCCATGCCCTTGTCCTTTATCTCTATCTCCGGCACTCCAATCACCCGTCCGATCTCCAACCACGGCAGACCGCCGAAGTGCTTGGCCGGGTCCTCGAAGCTGTCCAGTTCAACCAGAATGGAGCCGACCGCCTCTGCGAAGAGGTTGCCGTCCTTACGCCCTTCATCGGGGAACGCGCTCAGGTCAACCAGCGCGCCCAGCCCGGACCCTATGCTCGCCTCAAAGAGCCGCAGCATTAGCCCGCCCTCCGCGATTGCCGATGCGGACTTGATTGGGTTCTCGTTCCAGTACAAGCCGTTCAGCCTGCGATACATCACGGCCAGGTCCTTCGCCCACATGTTGCCCCAGTCGTGCAGTTTGTCGCCCCGCTCGCCGTATGCGTCCAGATAGACCGACCCGCCCAGCTTGCTAGCGTCAAACTTGCCCAGCAGAATCAGCCGATTGCCAACCTTCTTGAACTCCTTGCTCACGGCCTTGCACACGTCCTGCATTCGCCCCGTAGTGGAGACGACCAGCGTGTACGGCACGTCAATGATCTCGCCGGTATCGGACTTGAATGTGCCCGAACTGGAGTCCTTGCCGGAGATGAACGGCGCGCCAAAGGTCTCGGAAAGATCGGAGATCGTCTCAACCATCGCCCGCAGATTCCACGCAACTTCAGGCCTGATCTTCGGTGTGTAGAAGTTGTCGCACAGCACTATATCGTCCATGCTCACGCCCACCGCGACGGCCTTTGCAATCGCCTCGATGACCGAAAGCCGCGCCATCCCAGCCGGGTCAAGATCACCGTAGAACACGTTGTTCGCAAAAGTAGCAACCGCACCGTATGCCTTACCGCGAATCGGCGCGGAGATGTACGCATCGTTTCTCATCCGCCCGTTCTTTCCGCCGTAGGGACCCATCACAGTGCGGCCCTGAACGGTGGAGTCGAACTGAGTACCCGCAGCCGACTGGTCACAGCAGTGGAAGTGCGTGAGAACCTTCTCAACCGCGTCCTTCCACTCAGCAGGGGTGGAGGGAACGGCGCGCACCACCTGTCTGTCAATTTTGGCAGGTTCCTTGACCTCGATCTGCTCAATCGGGCAGGCTTTCCAGATGAACGGCATGTCCATATCCGCCACCAGCGTATCACCGTGGTATGCCGTCAGCTTGTGGTTATCGGTAAAGACTCCGATTATGGAGTACTCGATGTCATATCTGCGCAGTATCTCCTCCGCCTCCGCCAGCTTCTCCTGCGGGACGGCCGCGCACATGCGCTCCTGAGACTCCGAAAGCAGAATCTCCCAAGGCGCAAGGCTTTCGTCCTTCAGCAACACTGTGGAAAGATCGAGCCGCACGCCGGTCTCCGAACCCATCTCGCCTGCCGCGCAGGATATACCCCCCGCGCCCAGGTCAGTGATGGACCGCAGACACTCCTTGTCGCGAAGTTCCGGAACAGCGGTCATGAACTTGCGTTCGGTTATCGGAAGGCCGATCTGCACCGCCGCTGCGTCCTTGGTCACCGATTCATCCGTCATCGCCGCGGAGCTTGCCGTCGCGCCGTGGATGCCGTCACGCCCGGTGCGCCCGCCGAAGAGAACCACTGCGTCGCCGGGTATCACGTCAAGCTTCAGTGCGTACTTCTCAGGGATGATGCCCATCGTGTGGCCCAGCGCCATGCACTTCGGAAAGCCGGGGTGAATGCGGAATGCGGGGTACATCATGGGGATGCCCATCGGGTTGCAGTAATAACCTGTCGCCCGAATGGATTCTTTCACGATGCTGCGGGGGTGAAGCGCGCCGCTTGGCACATCCGCCGCCGGTGTGCGCGGGTCCATGGTGCCCATTATGGTCGAGCCGCCGATTGCGTAACCACCACGCCCGAAGCCTATCGCGTCTCGGATCACTCCGCCGTGTTTGGTGGCCACTCCGCCGAAAGTCGCGATGGCGGATGGGAAGTTGTGCGTCTCGCCCTTGATGAGGATGACCTGGTCTTCGTAAAACTTCATCCCCCCGGCGTTGTCCTTGAACACGGATACCACCGCCGGGTGGTTGATCTTCGCGGTCGCGGCCTGCAAGCGGTCCATCAGCTTCAGACTGCGCCACGTTGTATGGTAGCAGTGATCGCTCCACGACTGCACGGTGATTTCGATCTCCGCGTCGGTCAGCGGTCTGCCTATCTTCTTTTCGTATTCCTGCAGCGCCTTCAGTTGCGAGAGTGGTGCGTACCACGAGTTCTCGTTACTCAGCTTCATCAGTTCAGCGTCGGACAGGCCGGACATAGGGAACTGCTTGACCCCGTCAGGCACACCATGCGGGCGAAGCGAGTCCCACGGATGCTCTGAGGTAATGATCGTTTGGACAATGGAGTTGAAGAGGTTTTCTTTGACTATGCGCTCGGCCTCGGCCTGGGTTGCGCCGGTGAACTGGTACCGGCTGCTAAGCCTTGCCCATTCCAGGCCGTCCACGCCCAACGCCCGCGCGCCGTCGAATACAGAAGGCGTCTCGGGATCGGTAACTGCGCGCTGATACCCGATTTCTATAATTGGGCCATCGGTCTCAGAAAGCGCAGACTTGTATGAACTGGTCTGATAGAGCGGATTCACGAACATCGGGAGCAGTTTCTCGGTATCCGCGCTGCCCTCCAGCCGAATCACCCGCTCGATACGAAGGCCGGTAAGCATATACCCCGCATCCTTCAGCGCCTTGAGGAGATTCTCCGCCTCGGGGTCTTGTTTGAACTGAACGTAGACATTTACCAGTGCCATGCTTCACCCTCCGGGCATATTGTAACCCATGAACGAGGGCCATTTCAAGAGCGATTGCAGGACAATTCTTATAAACTTGCAACGTTTCGTACGCGTGGTGAGTCTATAGCTATGGAATCAGTTTAATTTCCAGGAGGGTTTCATGACCAGGTATTTCATTTTGTTTCTAGTTCTGCTTGCGTGCGTGTGCAATGCGCAGGTAACGGCAGCCATCACGCCGACCGACAAGCCGCTGCTAGTAACGTTCCACGCGACCGACGAGAAGATAAGCAGCGTGCTTGACAGGGTTGCCGAGACCAGCAAAGCCAGGCTTATGCTGGAGAAGACAGCCGCAGACATAAAGATAAACACTTGGGTAAAGGATCTGCCCATAGATGAAGCGTTGACCGCGCTATGCAAGGCTGGCGACGTGGAATGGCGCAAGATTTATATCAAGGCGGATTCGCCTCTTCTGAAGAAGCCGGACAGCATGGCCGCCACCGTTCGGCTCATGGCCGGAATGCAGTACCCGGATATTCTGATTGACAAAACTTCCAAGCCGGAGAGCCTGGTACACATCGCCAACCAACCTGCTGTAGACGCGATTCCCGAGAAGATGCGCAAGGACTTGGGGATGGTGGCAGTCTATCTGATAACCAATGACAAGGCGGA
>JANYKG010000121.1 GCA_025358205.1 Armatimonadota bacterium | reverse complement strand
GTGACCAAGGATCAGCTTGCAGCATTGCAGAAGCTGGTAGACGAGTTCAGAGATGAACTGGCAGCTTTGGGCGTGGATGTTGAGGCTCTGAGACGAGACGTAGCCGCTCTCAATGAGAGAGTGACCGCCCTCGAAGAAGAGGTTGCCCGTGTACGCTTCACCGGCGTTGCGGATGTCTCGGGCCGTGGGGAGATCCGCAACACCGGCGCTGAGACTTTCGACATGGACAACCGCATGCTCTCGTATGGCTCCAGCCCTGCCGATAGGGACAATCCGCTGGTAGCCAACAATAGCTATGTGTTCAACAATCTTGCGTTCGGCATGAAGGCAAAGGCCGGTCCCGGCGCAACCGTCAACGCGTTGATTGACGCAGGCAACTACCTGAACTTCGCACTCAGCCAGGGAAACGGCAAACTGCCTCTGGCCGACCCGCTGTCGGATATAGTGGTGTGGAATCTGACGGCCAACACCTCGATGAAGATGGGACCCCTCGGAACAACGAATATCGTGGCCGGTCGCCATTCCTTCCAGTTGACCCCGTTTACGCTGAAGTTCGTGAATCCGGATAGCTACACCAGCATACCCGTGCTGCAGACCGGCGATTACCTTTTTGACGGCGCCCATGCTGATTTCCAGATCGGCAAAGCATCAGTTACCGCGTTCGGATCCAAGGTAACCGACCTCGGAAGCGGCTCAAACAACCTCATGCACATGAACCTGCAGCTTACCGGCTGGACCACCGGCTACGAGGTTAAGCAGATAGGCGGCGCGAGAGTGGTTCTAGGTAGTCCCGCCAGTCGCAGTTTGGGCTTGACGTACTATCAATCGGGCTATGGGGCCAATCGCGGTCGGACTCAGACATACGGCGCTGATGTGAATGCGAAGTTTGGCAGCTTCGGTGTAAGCGGTGAGTACGCCAAGATCGCTCCGAATGACCAGTTCAAGGGCGCAGTGGGCGATATCAGTGAGGACAACACCGCATGGGATGCTAAGCTCGCCTACGAATCCGGCAAGCTGGGCCTGGGCGCTCGGTACCTGCAGGTTGAGCAAAACTACATAGCGCCCGGATCGTGGCTGAGAACCGGTAGAGCGGTAAACATGCTGAACGTGAAAGGCTATGTTGCGAACGTGAATTATGATTTCAGCAGCAAGCTAAACCTGTCAGTCGAGGGACAGTTCCTTCAACCTATCCAGGGCGACTGGACTCGTGCCAGAACATCGGTTGAACAGGGACATGCGGTGCAGGCTAACAGACTGGACAGCATTACCTTCTACAAAGCAGACCTGAAATACGGTCTTAGCGCGCAGAATTCCCTATTCCTCTGCTGGGAGGACGGCACATGGAAACCGATTTCGGCCAGCGCTGAGGAAACGAAAGAGCGCTACATGACTGTCGGGCTAAGCCATGCAGTAAACCCGAACTCAAGCGTCAAGGTGTTTTACCAGATAGTGGACGGCGATGCCGGGACCATGGATCCGTACATGACATCCTATGACGACTTCCGCGGCGGAGTAGTCGGCGCACAGGTGCAGTTGAAGTACTAATCTCGCAACAGAATAGAACAAGGAAGCCCCGGGCATACCGCTCGGGGCGTTTTCTTTGTCGGTATGCAGCAAGCTTTCCACGTCCGAGTCGAAAGTAGTATCATAGGGTATCATAATGATCCGTAAGGAAATACCATGATCATCGCCATGAAATCCGGAGCCACGGCAGACGATATCCAGGGCGTTATGGACAGGATCGAGCAGTCCGGCATGCGGCCGTTGAACCTGCCCGGCGGTGACCGTACCGTCATCGGCGTGGCAAGCTCCATACCGCCCGATTTGCGTGAGCCGCTTACCGAGCTGATGCTCTCGCTGCCGGGAGTGGACCACGTCACCCAGGTCAGCCGCGCGTTCAAGCTGACCTCCAGGGAGTTCCACGCTGCGGACAGCATTGTCACGGTCAAGGGCATACCCATCGGCGGCAAAGAAGTGATCGTCATGGCCGGGCCGTGCGCCATCGAGAGCAGCGAACAGCTTATGGACGCGGCAAAGGCGGTCAAGTCCGCGGGCGCGCGCATACTCCGGGGCGGCGCGTACAAACCTCGCTCATCACCCTACGCGTTCCAGGGTCTTGGGCTGGACGGCCTGAAGCTTCTGCGGGACATTGGCGGGGAGATGGGCCTTGCAACCGTCACCGAGGTCATGGATCAGCATGACGTGGAGTCGGTAATGGAGCATGCGGACATCCTTCAGATCGGTGCGCGGAACATGCAGAACTTCCCGCTGCTGGTGGCTGTGGGTAAGACGAACCACCCCATCGTGTTGAAGAGAGGCCCGGCTGCCACGATAGATGACTGGCTCCTCTCTGCCGAGTATATTCTGAACGGCGGGAACCCCAACGTCATCCTTTGCGAGAGAGGCGTGCATCCGCTTGACCGAACCTACACCCGCAATACGCTTGACCTATCCGCCGTTCCCGTGGTCAAGGAGATATCGCATCTGCCCGTGATAGTTGACCCCAGCCATGCGACCGGCCATGCGAAGTACGTCGCGCCCATGGCAAAGGCGGCAGTAGCGGCGGGCGCGGACGGCCTGCTCATAGAGGTCCACCCCGAGCCGAAGGAGGCGCTCTGCGACGGCCCTCAGTCCATGAGACCTGAGCAGTTCACGGAGTTGATGGAGAGTATCCGCAGCATTGCGCGGGCTGTAGGACGAACCTGAGTCCAGCGAAATTTGACTTTAGGGGTCGGAGTTCGGTATACTACGCATTGCTGTGCGGCACCATTCACGTTTTTCGCGAATAATGCCGGCTAAGCCGCACTTTGAATACAGAACAGGACCCGAATCAGGAGGGCTGATTATTATGAGCAGAATGCAACTAACAACCATCGAGCGGACGGATTTCAGAAAGAGCGTTACCAAGCAGCTCCGTCGCGACGGCCACATCCCGGCCACCATGTACGGCAGAGAGCTTGAGCCGATGTCACTGGCGCTGCCCGCTGAAGAACTCGGCGTGATACTTAAGACCCCGGGCGGCAGACTCTCCATCATTGACATCAAGGTGGAAGGCGCGAAGTCCAAAAAGGCGACTACGGTCATGATCCAGGATCTGCAGCGCGACCCGATCACCAAGGGCATAGTTCACGTTGATCTGCACGTAGTTCGCATGGACGAGATGGTTCATAATCGCGTACCGGTACAGCTTATCGGAGAGGCTCCCGGAGTCAAGCTGGGCGGCATCCTGGAGCATGTGGTCCGTGAAATAGAGATTCAGGCGTACCCGGAGGCCATGCCCACTCACCTGGTGGTTGACATCTCGCACCTGAACATGGGCGACAGCATCCATGTTTCAGAGGTTACTCTCCCTGAGGGTGCAGAGATACTCCACACATCGTCAGAAGGCGTGGTAGCCACAGTCCGACTGCCAATCGTCCGCACGGAAGAAGTCGTTGAAACCGCTGAAGCTCCCGCAGCCGAAGCAACAGAGACAGCCGCCGAGTAGTCGGCACGGCAATACAAAACAACAGACGGTCCGCCCAACCAGGCGGGCCGTTTTTCTTTGGCACGCCTTGTTCTCTCCCTGACTCCCATACTCCCATACATTGTTTGACAGGGGAACCTGAGTCTTCTATAATGAGCCAGCGAGATTTGTGCGTTTGTCCTCACCAGATTAACTCGCAGTACATGTGGAGGGTTTCTTTACCCGTATGGAGAAGGTATACCCGGAGATTGAGGCGCAGTTGGCAGACAGAGCATCTGCGGAACCGATCATGGCATGGCAGGTCCACCTTCTGCGCGAACAGCCGTCGAAGGCGCTGTTGATAGCCCCGGTAGTAATCGCGAGCGTGGTATTATCGAGTGTCCTCTTCCGCAGCTTCGTCTACCCGGCAATCGCTCTGGTTATCTTTCTCTCGGCGCTCAGCGAGTACCTGTTTCCGATACGGTATGAGATCACCGCGGACGGGGCTTCCGCGCGCACACTGACCGGGCGGGCGTTCATCCGGTGGGCCGATGTGAAAAAATACTACCTGGACGATCGAGGCGTGAAGCTGAGTCCGCTGTCACAGGCAGGGCGTCTGGAGGCGTACAGAGGTGTGTACCTGCGCTTCGGCGGAAACAAGGACGAGGTGATAGAGACCGTCAGGAGGATGCGCGATGCCGCGTCCAGTACCGACTGACGATGGAGAGGGCGAGCTTTCGCCGGAGCGTCGGGATGAGCTGATTGACGCACTGGCGAGTAAGATAGTCAGAAAAGGGATGGAGACCCCGGCGATCATGTTCCTTGAGATGCACAAGCCGATCTCCTTCCTTACCAGCCAGACAATGCTGGTGGCAAGTCCGCTCCTGGCGCCGCTCTTCGGGCTGGACGGCGTGGAGAGCTACTCCAGGCTCTTCAGCGCCGTGGACAACGTAGAACTACTGATCCGACGCATCGAGGATCTGGCCGAACAGAAAAGCAATCCTTCGAAATCGGAGAGATAATTCGTGAACCATGCGACTCTACCAGTGGGCATGTTGATTTTGGTGATATGCGCACTTATACTTTTCAAGATTTTCTCCGCACGGCGGGGCAAATCGCTTTTCATCCGCCGCATACCGGGGCTTTCCGCCATTGACGAGGCCATTGGCAGGGCGACCGAGATGGGCAGGCCGATGATGTTTTCGCCGGGCCTCCTAGGCCTTGGACTACCGACGCTCCAGGCTCTCTCCATCCTCAAGCATATCACCACTATCGCCGCAAAATACCGGACCCGTATCATCGTGCCGACGTGCGACTCAGTGGTCTTCACCATCGCGGAGGAGATCAGCAAAGAAGCGTACACGAACGAAGGCGTACCGGAGCAGTTCAACCCGGACGACATCAGGTTCCTTTCCGACGACCAGTTTGCCTACGCGTCCGGCTGCGTGGGGATATTGAACCGCGAGAAGGTGGCGTCCAGTTTCCTCTTCGGCTACTTCTACGCGGAGTCGCTCATTCTGGCGGAGACCGGCCATCAGGTGGGGGCCATGCAGGTGGCGGGCACTCCGGCCATCACGCAGATTCCGTTTTTCATTACCGCAGCGGATTACACCATCATCGGCGATGAATTCTATGCCGCCAGCGCGTATCTGTCTCGCGAGCCGACTCTGCTAGGCAGTCTGGTGGGCCAGGACTACGCAAAGGCGGTGCTGGTAATCATCATCATTGCGGGCATAATATGCACCACGCTGGCAGGCTTCTACCCATCCTGGCACTGGCTTACCTGGATGGATTGGTTCAAACCGGTATCGCAGTAGGGCTTTTCGGAGGATCGGTTGTACATTCTCGCGACGCTGAAAACTTTCTTGCTCAAGTGGTTTCCAATATTCACGCACGGGATGCTGAAACCCGGCGCGCCGTGGTACGCATGGCTCGGCGGCATCATCGGCGACTTTCTGATCATCGGCGGAATACTCTTCCTGATTCTTCGCATGGTTCCCGCAAGGTACAGGAAAAGTCTGATCGCACTTCTCACCTTCCTTGGCGGTGTACCTTATGCCCTGGAGTTCTTCTGGCCGGCTAGTAAGGGAGGCGACAACTTCCTCAGCCTCTTTGTGCGGCAGATCGGCGACGGCACCAATGTGCTCTACTCGTTTGCGCTCGGATTGGGCATATTCAGCCTCATGCGCTTCCATGCCAACAACCTGATTCGCAAACGTCCGGGCTGGCACAACAACCTTGCATTCTTCGTTGCCTTCTTCACAATGATGCTGGCCGGTTTCGCCAATTCAGTGCATCACAACGCGGTTAACTCAAACGTCTTTGACATGCTATTCGGAGGCATTGTCTCCGCACTCGGCTCCACCATGTTCTCCACCATCGGGTTCTTCATAGTCTCAGCCGCATACCGCGCATTCCGCATCCGATCCGGTGAGGCCACCCTGATGCTGGCCGCCGCGTTTGTTGTCATGCTGGGACAGGTGCCGGTGGGCGCTTGGATGACAAGCGGCATACCTGAAAACGGCGTCTGGGCGAACCTGAGACTGGAGAACCTGAGCTATTGGATTCTGAATCAGCCGAACATGGCGGCGCAACGCGGCATGTACTTTGGCATAGAGATAGGTGCGCTGGCGATGGCGCTCCGCACATGGCTCAGTCTGGAACGCGGCAGTTTCTTTGAGAAAGAGTTATGACGATATTCGAGAAACTACAACACATTGATCGGCGGATCATGTACCTGCTGCTGCTGCTGGTCATAGCATGGCCGCTGATATGGGGCATGGACATGCCTATTATGGTAAGCCCGGCGGTCAAGGGTGTCTACAACGCGGTTGAGAAGATGCCCAAAGATAAGATGGCCATCATCATCGTATACTGGGGTTCCGGCACCATTGCCGAAAACAGGCCCCAGGTGGAAGCGCTGATGCGTCACTTCATGATGCGGAACAAGCGTTTCGCTGTTCTGGCATTCGATCCGCAAGGCAGCAAGTTTTCCTATGATTCAGCGAAGATCATCTCATCCGAACTGCATAAGACTTACGGCAAGGACTGGGTACACTGGGGTTTCCGCCCACCTGCGAACCTGATTCCCTTGCTCCAGTCTTTTCCCCATGACGTTATAAAGAACATAGGAACTGACATCAACGGCACACCGCTGGGAAAACTCCCGGTGATGAATGGTATAAAGACTATCAAGGATATCGGACTGCTGGCGGATACCACGTCAGTCGGCGAACTGGACTACTGGATTGCGTATGTTCACGGGCCGTACCGCACGCCGATCGTTTATGGACCGACAGCGGTGATGACGGCAGATGCGTTCAACTCGCTGGATGCCGGTCAGATAAACGGTCTGCTCCCCGGTATGCAGGGCGCTGCGGCGTACGAGAAAATGCTGGGGCGTAAGGGTTTTGCTACCAAGGCTACAGGCGCGCTGTCATCTTCGCACCTGCTCATAATTGCGCTGATCATCCTCGGCAATATCGGCTACATCATCACGCGCCGCCGCCAGGAGCAGCAAGCATAATGAACATTTTCCATAACATCGGCCATAGCTTCAATTTCGCAAACAGCACGGTTGCCAATACGTGGATGGTCTGGATCGCAGCTATCGGCACGCTGGCGATCTACTCCGTGCTCTACAAGGAGAATCCGGTCTACCGGCTCTTTGAGCACATCTTCATCGGCGCGGCATCCGGCTACAGTGTGTTCGTGACCTGGACCCAGATACTGAAGCCCATGTGGTGGGACAAGATCACCTCCGGGGAAGCGTACTGGGTGTTTGCCCTGGTCGGCGGCGCGATGTTCTACTTCATCTACAGCAAGAAGCACGTATGGATCAGCCGAATCATCTTCGGAACGCTGCTGGGGCTGGTCTCCGGCGCGGCGTTCAAGGGATTCGCGGGCCTCAACGTTGACCGGATACATGCCTCGTTCAAGCCGATAGCGGGCCACGGCATGCCACTAAGCGAGTCCCTGAACAACCTGGTCTTCATCATAGTGCTGCTCGCGGTGATGTCCTACTTCTTCTTCTCATTTGAGCACAAGAACCGGGTGACCAGCATGCCGCCCAAGCTGGGGCGCTGGTGCCTCATGTTCGCGTTCGGCGCCATGTTCGGCTCCACGGTTATGGCGCGCATGTCCCTGCTCATAGGCCGAGTATACTTCCTCCTCGGCGAATGGCTGCACATCATCCGCTGAGCTTCTCACACCGCGTTTCGCACAGCCTGCCTTGGGGTATCAAACAGTCAATGGATATATTCTGACGACGACTGTCATACCAAGGAGGTGATGCGCAAATGCCTACACAGCAGATTCCCCATGACCAGTGGGATAACTACCTTGCCGAGTTTAGTGCCGACAATCAGGCCCGCAACGTGATCGTGGAAATGGACAACAACGAGTTAGGCCCTCAGCGGATAATTGATGGCATGCCCTTGTTGAGCGTTGAGTCCGACCTGGAGGACGAGGAGATGATAGTGGTCATCGCCGGAGGGACACACATTGGGCATCCCTTGGCTATGAGCCATGAGGTTGTTCATCCCAGGGCGATCTGGGTCAAGCAGACCGAGGATGGAAAGCCCGAGGCGATGGACATAGAGACCGACGAGGGACGGACGATAATAGAGTTTGCCTGACCGACGGCTAAGTCTGATAGCCCTTTTTGGTTTACACACAGGCGCCCGCTCTCCGGCGCCTGTTTCTCTGTCTGTCCATCCCACACACGACCAACAGCATGGAGACGGCCAGTAGTTGACTGCACATGAGGTCTCTCCATCACGTTCAGTATTACTGAGTTGTATGCCAACCACGTCTACCGGTCAATACACACCGCTCGCCCGCATTTGCATTGCCAAGCTTGTCCTGATAACATGTCGTTGATGGCACACCGGAGGAGTACATGAACGAATTGATCATCGTCAGGCACGCGGAAGGCGAGCATATGACCGGCAACGACAAGACCGGCGGCTGGTCCGACGCCCGGCTCACCGAACGCGGATGGCGGCAGGCACGGCTGACCGGAACTCGTCTGGCCGAGATCATCGGCGGTCGGCCCTACCAGTTCTACTGCAGCGATATCGTTCGCGCCCATGAGACTGCCCTGGGCATCGCTGAGTCGCTGGACATCCAACCGGTTCCGGCAGAGGGATTGCGCGAGTTGAACAACGGCGTGGCGGCGGGCATGACGAAGAGCGAGGCAGAGAAGGCAGCCATCCCAATCACCGAGCCGATCCTTGACTGGACGCCGTACCCCGAGGCGGAGAGCTGGCGCACGATGTCTGAGCGTGTGACGACCTTCATGGATGGTGTCAGTGACGATCCGCACGACCTCACTCTCGTGGTGACGCACGGTGGGTCGGGAAACGCCGTAGTCCACTGGTGGTTAGGTCTTGCTTGCGGCGGGCAAAATACCGCATATGACCTCGACGCCTGCAGCATATCAATGTTCAGGATCAGCTCATACGGAGAACGAACAATCGCTCGGCTAAACGATATCTCTCACCTCGATCTTCTGAAGGAAGAATGCCAAGGAGAATAATGCCATGCAAGTAGTTTTGGTTTATGTACACGTCAAGGACGAAAACGTGGAGGAGTTCATCGAAGCGTCACTGGAGAACGCCCTCGAATCCGCGATGGAGCCGGGGAATGTGCGGTTCGACGTTCTGCAGCAGAAGGACGACCCGTGCCGCGTTGTGCTTTACGAGGGGTATGCTACCCCCGAGGACGCCGCCGCGCACAAGACCACGCCGCACTACCTGAAGTGGCGTGATACCGTGGCCGACTGGATGGCCGAGCCGCGCCAGGGCGTGCAGTATTTGGGGCTGGACTGAATCAGCCGGTCTTCTACAGATAGGGGTATGCACCGCATGACTGACATCGAGCTGATGGTCGCCATTCTGGACAGTATGAAGGATCCATACGTTTTCGCCGACACCAACCACGTCATTCGCTACATGAACAAGGTCGCCGTGGAGCACTACGGCAAGCGCTGGGGTTATGACCTGATCGGCAAATCGCTGCTCGATTGTCATAACGAGGAGTCCGGGAAGACCATGGTGGAAGTCCTGGCCGCGCTGAGCGATGGAGAGGAAGAGCGCATGATAACCGACAGCGAGAAACACCGCGTCTACATGCGGGCGGTTCGGGACGCGCAAGGAGCCCTGATCGGCTACTGCGAGCGATATGAACCGCCAAAATAGGAGGAAATTCTGCCGATGCCATGCAAGTTAGCAGCAGTTCATCATTCAATCCATTGCATGGAGGCACACCGCTATGGTCGGACCGTTCGAACACTCGAAATATCTTCTTCGCAAGCAGGCGATGAAGCTCTTCGGTGGGAAGTTCCGCATCTACGATCCCAACGGCACAATGGTTCTGTTCGCCGATATGAAGGCGTTCAAAATGCGTGAGGACATATCCGTTCATCCCGACGACAAGTCCTCGACCGAACTACTCCGCATCACAGCTCGGCAGATCATAGACTTCTCGGCTGCCTACGACGTGGTGGATTCGTCTACCGGCCAGAAGATAGGCGCGCTGAAACGCAGGGGCCTCAAGTCCATCCTGAAAGACGAGTGGGTCATTATGGATGCCGCTGATGCGGAGATCGGGACCATTCAGGAAGACCGATGGCTGCTCGCGCTGATCAGGCGATTTGCTACTGATCTTGTGCCTCAGAGCTTCCACGGCGAAATCGGCGGGGTAGAGGTGTTCAAGTTCCACCAGCACTTCAACCCATTCCTATTCAAGCTGGACCTGGACTTCTCGCTGGATACGACAGGCAAGCTGGACCGCAGGCTGGGCATCGCCGCTGGAATCCTGATGTGCGCAATCGAGGGCAGGCAGAGGGACTAGGATTCGGTGCAGAACCTCCGCATTCAATCTCCGGCGCTTCGACGAGACAAGGCCTCTCTCAATGAAATGTAGAGTACCGGGCCGAAAACAAGGGTGAAGATTGTTGAGAAGCTCAAGCCGCCGATGACCGCTATCGCCAGCGGCTTCTGCATTTCCGCGCCCGCGCCTAGGCCCAGCGCCAACGGTAGGAGCGCAAGTATCGCCGCCAGCGCCGTCATAAGAATAGGCCGCAGCCGAACGCCACCTGCGTGGACTACCGCCTCTTCGAATGCCACACCGTCTTTTTCCGCGGTATGCACCTGATGGAATAGCAGAATACTGTTCTCCCCTGTGATGCCAATAAGCATGATGGCGCCCATGAATGATGAGACGTTCAGCGGGGTGCCCGTTATCCACAGAGCAAGCGTCACGCCGAAGAACGACAGCGGCATCACCAGCAAGATAACGCCGGGGATGGTGAACGAGCCGAACTGGAACAGCATAACGGTGAACACCAGAAGAACTGCAAGGATAAGAACCACCAACAGCATGCGGAATGATTCGTCCTGACTCTTGAACTGACCGCCGAACGTGTAAGTTACACCTGGTGGCAGGCTGATCTTGCGCATGGTCGTCTGCACATCCCGCATGACGCTCCCCAAGTCGCGCTCGGACAGCCTGGCCGTGATTGTCACAAGCCGACGTTGATCCTCGCGATTAATTTCAGTGGTGCCGGCCACTTTTTCGATGCGTCCCAACATCGTCATCGGCAGGTAGAAGCCGGCTGGCGTGCGTATCAGCATGTTCGTCAGATTAGCGAGGCTGTTCCTATACCCAGCGGGATAGCGCACGCGAACTGCGACTTGCTGATCATGTTCAACGATTTGTGTCGGCACATCGCCGAACATCGCCGCATTCACTTGCGTCGCCACCTCGTCCGCGGTCATTCCAACGCGTCCGGCCTTGGATGGGTCTATCCGAGCAATCAATGCAGGCCCGGACTCCACTAAACTTGTATTCACGTCAACCGCACCGGGTATCTCGCTTAGTTTTGCCGCTACGATCGGCGCAAGTTCGGCCAATTGTTCCTGCTGCTGGCCGAACAGTTTTACCTCCACCGGGGCAGGGGCGCCGGCCATGTCACCGATCAGGTCTTGCAGAACCTCCACAAATTCTATCTGTGCGCCCGGCGCTTCCATCTCTATCTTCTGGCGCAATGAGTCCATAATTGTTTCGATGCTGCGGTGGCGGCCTGGATTCAACGTTACCGCATAGTCGCCGGTGTTCGGTTCAGTGATCGCAAATCCCAGTTCGGTGCCGGTGCGTCGGGAGTATGAGGTAACCTCCGGCGTTTTCTGGAGGATTTTGTCTATCTTGCTCAGCATCCGGTCACTCTCCAGCAGAGAGGTCCCCGGCGGCGTCCAGTAGTCGAGAATGAATGCGCCTTCGTCCATCGTCGGCATGAAACCGGTGCCCAACTGCGTGGCGATAAGCCCCGTTGATGCGATGATGGCAACCGCGATCCCCAGCATAGCCCAGCGATGCTGAATGCCCAACCGAAGCACGCGCTCGTAGAACGAGATAACGCGCTCGAACACCCTCCCGTGGTCGGCAGCGCCGGGTCGGGTCCGTAAGAATGTCCCCGCAATCCCTGGGATCACCAGCAACGCCAGAAACAGAGAAACTGTGAGAGTGATAACGACGGTAATGGCAAGCGCGGCGAAGAACGCCCCAGCAACGCCGGTCAATAGCACCAACGGCAGGAAGACCACCACAGTAGTCAGAGTGGACGAGATCATCGGCATTAGTATCTCTGACGTGGCATTGCGCACTACGGTATGCGTGGTCTCGCCGTGCGACAGATGTCGGAATATGTTTTCGACCACAACGATGGCATCATCTATCACCAGGCCAATCGCAACCGCAAGCGCCCCTAGCGTCATGATGTTCAGCGTCAGCCCGCTCAACCTCAGCAGCATGAACGTTATCATCAACGTTGCCGGAATGGTGACAACCGTAACCAGTGTTGACCGCAGATTGCCCAGAAACAGCATCAGCACTACGATTGCCAGTATCAAGCCGATGAGCACAGCGTCTCTTACACTGGCCACCGCTTGGTGAATGAGCGTTGATTGATCGTAGAACGAAGTGATACGCATGCCGGGTGGGAGCGCCGACTTCGCATTGGCGATCTCCCGTCGCACGCCGTCCACAACTGAGACGGTGTTTGCGTTCGGTTGTCGCACAATGTTTATCAATACAGACTCGGCGCCGTCCGCCGTCACGATGGTTGTTCTGTCTTCCACTGACCGGTGGATGCTCGCTACCTGTCGGAGATAGAGCGGCACCCCGCCGCGCTGAGCCACCACAACGCTTCCCAGTTGAGACGGATCGGTCATCTGGCCTGAAACAAGAACCTGATACTGATTGAACCGGCGGTTCATCAGTCCCGTAGCGCGCAAGATGTTCGTTTTCGTAAGCGCCTGCTCAACATCGTCCAGCGACAGTTGGTGGGCGGCAAGACGCCTGGGGTCCACATCTACAGCGATTTCGGGTACGCGTCCACCCTGTACAACCACTTGGGCGACACCGGGTACGCGAGAAAGGCGTGGGCACAGGGTATATGTAGCCAGACTCCAAAGCTCAGATTGCGATAACCCCTCCGCGCGTAACGAGAGACCTAGAACAGGGAACACGGTCGGGTTCATTCTCTCAACGCTGATATCGGTTTCCGGCGGCAACTGCGGACGCGCTTCGCTGACTTTGGAGTTCACCAACTGCAGTGCCGTTATCATATCAGTGCCCCAGGCGAAGTCAACTGATATCTCGGTGGCTCCGCGTTGCGTCTTAGAACGCACGCGAGTTACTCCGGGAACCGTGGCGATGGCCTGCTCCAACGGACGCACCACGTCCACCACCATCATCTCGGCGGGCCGGTTGGCCGTTTCCACGATGACCACCAGCCGGGGGAATGTCATATCCGGGATGATGCCAACGGGAAATGATCTCAGTATCCAAATGCCGACGATACTAAGCACTATGGTTACGAAGAGTATGGGCTTTGCGTGGTGTGTTGCGAACCGGCTTAGGTTCATTGCTTGTCTACCATTTCCACTCCGTGCTGGAACGGAGCGCTAATCGCCGTCATTGAGAACACGATGCTGTGGTTGTTTATCGCCATGCTCTCGGTATCCATCTTCGCAGTCTCAAGGCTTGGCGGCAGACCGGACCTTTGCGCCATCCGTGAGTTCATATTGTCCTAGGCTTATCACCTGATCGCCCTGATGGATTCCTTTGAGTATCTCCAACAGATTGCCTTGCTCAACACCCGTGGTCACCTCAACCTGGTGTGCCGTGCTGTCCTTGCCTACGACAAAGACGACATCGCGGCCGTTCCTGGTTATCACTGCGGATTTGGGAACCACCAGCGCGGCAGGATCGGTGCGAGTGATTATATCAGCAGTCGCAAACGCCCCCACTTTGAGTGCGCGGCTAGGATTCGGAACGGCAAGCCGCACCGCTAGCATACCTGATTGCGGGTCCACTTCGCCTACATTCAGCACAATGCCGTTGAACACTCTGCCGGGCGCCGTCGCAACGCTGATGCGCGCCGACATCCCTGCGCGAATAGCCGCTGCGTCCTCGGCGGGGATGCTAGCGACGAGGTTAAGCGAGTGAGTATCTGCAATCTCCACCACAGGCGTTGAGGTATCAGCCATATCTCCCGGGTTCAGCAAACGACGAGTGACCCTGCCGGTTATCGGGGATCGAAGCTCGGAGTAAGCGGCTGTAGCCTGTGCCGCCGCGAGATCAGCGGTCTTCTGCCGAATCGTCTCAATCGCTGCCTGTTTCTCCTGCCGCTTGGCTGCCACTTGCAACACGCCCTGTTCAGCCTGTCGAAGCGCTGTCTGAGCCGTCTTCACCCTCAACTTTGCCGTATGGATTTCCTCAGGTCGCGAACCGGCGCGTACCAGACTTGCCTGCTCACGCGCGCTCACAAGCGAAGAATCACCGACAGACAGCGCGGTTTTCGCATCGTCCAACTCGCGTTTCGAGTCTATCCCTTTGTCAAAGAGGAACTGAACCCGGTCGAGTTCCGTTGCGGCCCTGTCGCGCGTTGCCTGGGCTTGCTTTACGGCTTGGTCGGCCTGAGCGATCTCCTGAGGTCGAGCGCCGCTCTCCACATTCTTGAGTTCGGCTTGAGCGATCTCCAATTCAAGCTGGGCGGTCTCCACTGCGTTTGTGTATTCCGTTGCAGCAGACTTTTCAGCAATAGCCGTTTGCCGAGCCTGCATCTGTGAGATGCGAAGCCCAGCGGATGCGCTTGCGGCCTCTGCTTGAGGAACTCTGTTATCCAGTGCCGCGACCACCTGGCCTGCACGCACAACGTCACCTTCGCGCACACGCACGCTCAGAAGTCGCCCTGCACTGATCGGCGCGATAACAACGCTGGCTCCCTGTGAAGCAGTGAGCGTTCCCTGGGCGGTCACAATGGTATCCACCGGATGGACTTCCACCTGCGCTATCTCGACCGTGGCGACCCCGACTTTGGCCGTGTCTTCCGCCGCGCCCGGCGTACCCTTGTGCCGAAACACGAAACAAAGCGCGACTATCAGCGCGACGACGCCCAGCGCTGCAAAAATGTATCTAGGACGAGATGAGGAATTCATATCAAGTTTCAAGGCAGCTTACCTCCTACCGCGCGTTCCAGCGTCGCCAGTGCAATGTTGTAGTCGGCTAGTGCGCGAGCATAATCCGCCTGCTCATTTCTATAGACATTCTGTGCATCCAATACCTCAAGATAGCTCGAAGCGCCCTTTTCATAGCCCGTCTGCGCCATACCCAGAAGCTCTTTGGCGTTGGTGAGCCTGCCTGCCTCAAACGATTCCACTGTGGTTCGTGCCTGCTGGAGGTCCCGATAGGCGGTTTCTACCTCCAGCAGGGCGGTGCGCTGGGCTTCGGCAATCGCCGCGTCCTGCTGTGCGACCGCTGCTTCCGCCGCCGCGACATCCGCGTGTTTTTGCCCGAAATCGAAAGGTGAAAATGTGATACCCGCGCGAACAACGGCGCCCTCGACAGAAGGATCAACCGATGCCCGAATCCCTTCTATGAACAGATCAGGTCTCGACTCGGCGCGCTTGCTCTGTACTGCCGCCGCGAGCGACGCATGGGTGGCCTGAGCCGCCATCAGATCTGGGCGGTTCTGCAGCGCCAGGTTTTCCAAATCTGGTAGTAGATAGGATGTGGTGGTGGAACTCAGCTTGTCGGTTAGTGTGAGTTTTGTCCCGGCAGGCTTACCGATCAGGCTGCAGAGTTCGGCGAGCCGGTTGTCCAGCTCTGTTTGGGCAGAGGTGAGGGTTTGCTGTCCACGCGAAAGTTCAATCTGGCTGCGGATCACATTGCTGCGTGGCGCATCGCCCGCCTGAAACTGGGTTTGCGCTGCTTCAACAAACTGTTTTGTGACAGACAGCGTGGCGGCGGCAAGGTTATACTGGTCTTGCGCGCCGAGCGTCTCGTAGTAGGCGGTCTGAACCGACAATCTTACATCCAGCGCTGTTCCGATCCGCTCATACTGCGCGGCAGACAGATCAGCGCCCGCTCCTCTTATTCGGTAAGCGCGCTTGCCGCCAAGCTCGATAGTCTGGGCAAGGATGATGTCCTCGTCAAGGCCGCTTGCGTCGCGGCCTGTTCCGTGCGCGATGCTGAGTGTGGGGTTTTGCGCAGCCCTTGCAGATCGCAGTTGAGCTTCCGCTCGCGCCACGCCGGCAGCCGATTGCCTGCTAAGTGGATGATTTGAAGTCGCAAGCTCCAGTGCCTGAGCCAATGAGATTTGCATCGCGCCTTCAGCGGACTGAGCATACAGCCCAACCGGAGCGCAAAGTCCGAACAGTAGCGCTAAAAATCTAATGGTTTTTCGCATTTGTGTCACTTAGCGCGGATTATGCGTGTCCTGCATAATCCGCGGCCTTCTGAGCATCATTCACGTTCTTCGTGAATGCAATCGGACCAAGGCCGAGTGAATTGCCTGGCGCGCCGAACTAGTTGCCCCTCGGAACGCCAAGCCAAGCACAAGATAGCGATACTTGGTACGCCATCTGTGTAATCAGTCAACTGGTTTCTCGGGACTAGTCCTTCTCGCCCTTCTCGCCGGACTCAGCAGCTTCACCCTTTTCTCCAGCTTCGCCCTTCTCGCCGGACTCAGCAGCTTCGCCCTTTTCTCCTGCCTCGCCCTTTTCGCCGGATTCAGCAGCTTCGCCTTTTTCGCCGGATTCACCCTTCGCGGCGTCAGCTTTCTCCTCAGTGCCTTCCTTGGCGGCCGTGGTCACCTCTGCGCTGTCAATGTGGCCGGTAGTGGCGTTGACCATGACCTCGCGAAGCGTTCTGCCGGAAAGGACCATCGGGCAGTACTGCCACACGCCTTCCTCGTCCTCTAGCTTGGTCTTGCCCTGGATCTTGCCGGGATACCTCTTCAGAGCGATCTTGTTAGCCTGCTTCACCGTGATCTTCGGTACGAACTTCGTTGTACCGGACTTGGTCTTTGTCTTCGCAGCCATGCCTGTCGCAACAACCACCAGCAGAATGGTGATCACAGCAACAATGCCAAACAGAATTCGTCGAGCTTTCATCGTTGCATTGCCTCCTGGATCAGAGATTTTGATAGCCCCCGCGTGGAGCCTCGTCCGCATTATGACACAACCATCTGAGAAGTCTCTGAGTCCAGACTGAGAGTGTTCTAAGGATTCTCACTATCTGCTTTCAGCATCAACCGCCGGTATTCCTGCGTGGAAACGCTTGGACAACCTACCATCCGCTGCTACTGTCACAAATACCGGTTTTTGCCCAAACGGCTTCAACGTACACCCAAGCCTGCCGACAATGCAAGTGTACGACCTGAGCAGTCCTGCGGCAAAGTCCTCAGGCCACATGGCTCAGGCGGCAACGACAAGTTGCATAATACACAGGGGGTCTAGAAATGTATCGAGTAATCATCGCAGTGTTAGTGGCAGTAGTATTGCTGATAGTGGCCGCACCCATCGTTAGCGCGTGCCCGACTTGTCTGAACCTGATACCTACCGCAGACATGCAGGAACCGAACACGCTGAGCCTGCAGTATGAGAATGACGGTTATACTAGACTGTTTACGAACAGCGCCGACAATCTCTACATGGTTCAGGCTGGAATCACCCCTCGCTTGGAAGCAGGCGTGGACTTCATTCGCTCCGGCGGCGAGACAGACACAATACTAAACGCCAAGTATCTGCTGCTCACCGAAAACGAGAAGCGACCGGCATTGGCGCTCGGCACGGTGGGGATAGGCAAGGGCTTTTCGCCATCCTATTACCTGGCAGCGGCCAAGGATGCAGGTACGTGCAGGGTACACCTCGGCGCTATCGGTGACAGCCATCAGTCCCAACTCATGGCCGGGTTGGAGGTTCCCGCAAGCGATTCCGTCAAGCTGATGGCGGATTACATCGGCGGAGACGAAGGTTATGCGGCGGTGGGCGCAAGCTGGTCAATCCCGTCCGGCCCGTGCGTCACAATGGCCTACGGATTCCCTAACGAATCCGCGAACGCCAACCTGCTTTACGTCAACGTGGCTTGGTGTCTGAAACTCAGCAAGTAATCAGAAGCGTTTCCGAACGGGAGTGGACCACGCGTCTGCTCCCGTTTTTTGTTGAATGTTGAGCGTTGGACGTTCGCATCCCAGCCCCGTTCAACCCCGAGTAGTTCGTTCCGCCGGGGCGGACGAACGTATCGAGGGGCCCGCACTTCCTCTAGATATCTATTTGGATGTTCAACGTTCGACGTTCGATGTTCGCGCCTCTTGCCTCGCCCTCGCCTCCGCGCTATACTGAGCCTATGAAAATACGTCAACTAGCTCTGTCAATCATCATCCTCGGAGGCGCAACGATGAACGCACATGCCGCCAAGCCGGACATCCGCGATGTGGTGGGGTGTACTCACGTCGCAGGCAAGTACAACTTCACGGACAAGGACTACCTGAACGAGGGCGCGGATGAGCTTCTCAGGCTCGGCACGCGTGTCATCAAGCTCTGGCTGACACCGAATCCGGCAAGGGACTATCCCTTCAACTCCACGTGGACGAAGCCAGCGAGCATGCTGGAACTCGCCAAGACTCCCTACTACCAAGACGTCTTCGCCAAACCGTTCAGCACGTTCATCCTGGAGGCGTTCGCGCCTGGGCACGATGACGGATACTTCAAGAAGGGCATGACGCCGAAGTTGAAGGCGAAGGAGCAGGAGGACTTCTACCAGCTCGCCAAGTACCTGCTCACCAAGTACAAGGGGACCGGCAAGACCTTCATCCTGCAGAACTGGGAGAGCGACTGGATGCTCACCAGCCCGGGTTCCAAGGACGATCCCGATCCCGTCGCCGTCCAGGGCATGATAGACTGGCTGAACGCGCGTCAGGACGGGATTGAGCAGGCACGTGCGGAGGTGGGGATGCACGGGGTAAAGGTCTACCTGTCAAGTCTCACCACGCTGCGGAGGTCAACCTCCTCGCCCGCGCGATGGAGGGCAAGGTATCCGCCACCAACGACGTGCTGCCCAAGACCCACTGCGACCTCTACTCATACTCCGCATGGGATACCCTTCGCGATCCGGTCAAGTTCCGCAAGGCGCTGGACTATCTGGCGAGCAAGGCTCCGGACAGCAAGCTTTTTGGCGCGAACAACGTTTTTGTCGGCGAGTACGGCGCCCCGGAGAACGAACCCGGCATGACGCCGGAGAAGCAGCGGGATATCGTGAAAGCCGCGACCGAGGTTGCGCTGGACTGGGGCGCGCGGTACGTGGTCTACTGGGAGCTGTACTGCAACGAGAAGGCCCACGACTACGAAGGCCGCCCGAAGAACGAGGACTGCCGCGGCTTCTGGCTCATCCGCCCAGACGGCAGCAAGGGCTGGCGAAGGTTTTGAGTGTGTACATTTGAAAAGATGCTCCAAGTTTCGTAGACTTGTTCTGATGAAGGATCAATCAAACGAAACGGAGGAGCATCGATGACAAGTATAACGCTGAAGGAAGTACTCAGGCAAACACGA
>JANYKG010000112.1 GCA_025358205.1 Armatimonadota bacterium | reverse complement strand
CTTGATATTGGTAGTTGAGTTAGAATGGATCTGCATGCGCGTAGTCTCCTTTTTGATTTGGCGATCATCAAAGAGACTACCGCATGCTTCTCTATCTTTTCAACTCCGAGTGTTCATAATGTCATGAGACTGGACAATCAGTGAACAGTGAACAGCAACCGGTGGTGGGTACAGCCATCAGCCATTCTCCATGATCGTGATCGTCCCCAGCTTGTATCTGCGTTGGCCGTCGTCGTTCGCGAGCGGCAGGGCGATGACCGGTGTGCCGTCGCGCTTGCCGACAGAGACGTAGACATCGTAGGTCCCGGCGGGTGTGACCGGCGCGATCAGACCGACCCGGAACTCGCTGGTGTGCGAAACGACAGGCGCTTTCCCAGGCGCACCGACCGCAAGGCTCCTCATGTCCAGCCCCTCATCAGCCAGCACCGAGATAATCGCCCCTTTGTCGTCTTTGATCGTCAGCGTCATGAACCCGCCGGGATAGCACGGCGCAACCCCCGCGTTCGCCCACGACGATTCCACCTTGAACCACTCGCCGATCTTGATGCTCTTAGGCCAGCTCATCTCCCTGAGCTGCAGTCGGTAGCCCATCCGCTGGTTGATCTTCTCAATGATCCCGCGGTTCTCGTCGTACTCCACGCGCGGATCCCAATGGATGGACATGAAGCTGGCGTGATACTCCTCCACCGCCTTCAGCAGCAGCGAGCCATCACCCCACGCGCCCCGCTGCTTCGATCCGCCGTAGTGCTCGTGCTCCAGGATGACCGGCTTCTTCGGCCAGAACGCCTGCGCCATCTCCGCATGGTACCAGGACCTGGGCGGCGGCTGGACCATGATGCTGTCATCGCGGAGAGTCACGCCCTTGGATAGCGCATAGTCGGTGAGCGGGAAGTGGAGGCCCGGCTTGTCGTGGCCCGCGATATCGTCGCTGATGCAGATCAGCGTGTTCGGGAAATGCTTCGCCCACATGTCGATGTGTTTCCGCACGATCTTGTCCGCCCTAACGTCCGGCACCTGGCTGCTCATGAAGGTGTGCCCCTCGCCCCACAGCCCGTAGCTGCCGATGTCCACAAACGCCACGTCCGGGTTGCCGTCGTATCTTTTCGCCATAGCCGCAAGAAAGCTGTCGAACTTTTTCAGGAAGATCGGATCGTCGAAATTCGGATCCCAAAGCGCGCTCTTCTCCACAGGGCCTTTGCCGAACTCGTAGTAGACCCCTTTCGCGCCCGCGTTCTTCACCCACTCCGGCGTGGGGAACGGCATCCAGTTCTCGGAGCAGGTGACGCAGATCGCGACCTTCTTGCCCTTCGCGATCCACCTCTGCGCGGGGGTATCCAGCAGCGCCCAGTTGAACTTACCTTCCTCAGGCTCGATCATCGCCCAGGGGATGCGCAGGAAGACGGTCGAGCAGCCGGGGAAGTAGTCCAGCGTGTCGCCCGGCGCGATGTGCGAGCCGTAGTTGGCCGGGACGTTGGAGTAGTAGTGCATCGTCCAGCCCATGTCCGGGTTGATCAGCGCCTCACCCGTGTCGGCAGGCGTAACGGTCACGCGCTCGGCTTCTTGCGCGTGTACCACCGACATCGAGAGCGCCAGAACGAGAACCGTCGCTGCCATGCCAATAGCATTCATTTCTTCACACCTCCAGGGTCAATCCGTGTCACGTTTTCTATCCTGTCAAAATGACGATCGAACGAGTAGACATCCGGTATTCCGGATTTCATCATGCGAATGGCGAGCAACGCATCGGCGAAATCCACGTTCTTCTCCTGGTACAGAGCAAGAGCCGATAGAAGCTCATCCTTGTCAGCAGCAACTATGCCGTCGTTTGATAGGAAAGCGCTTAGGATCGGAGCGATCTGCGAGGGAGAGAAACCGTAGAAGGAGGAGAGCACCCAGACCGACTCGGCGACGGAAATCGAATCCACTACAAGTTGCAGCGAACCATCGTCAACCTGCTGGAATAGCGCAGCAGCCTGAGTTGCCATGTCCGGTGGATCGTCGGTTATGAAGCGGATGATGACGTTTGAGTCCACATAGGCCTGCTTCATTTCTTCTGACGCCCGATTCTGCGCCCGACTTCGCGTCTGATCTCATCCACACCGGGATACGGCTTGGTAGCCGGTAGACGTCCCTTCAGATCGGAGAGTTTGCCTTCATGTATCGGCGATAGTATCGCCTTGTCGCCATCAACGACCACTACCACATAGTCGCTTCTGTTGATACCAAGGGCATCACGGACATCCTTCGGGATGGTGATTTGCCCTTTTCTGGTGACTCTGCTCACGCTCATGTCGGTCCTCCTACATCGTCGCCTGTAGTCATTATACCCGATGGTACTACCATTCCACAATAGTAATACCGAATTCCTGCAAGACAGACTAGTGATGAGTGATAGGCGAGGGGACGGGACAGCATCAGTCACGTTTACTCTTCATCATCAGTCTCTCGTTTGCCAAATCAGCCGTGAATCTTCTATAATACGCAGGTGCTTCTCCCGCCATCGCGGGGCACTGTCACAGTCAGCATTATTCAAGGTGAATAATGCTCGGAAGTCCCTGCATTATGCGGGACAAGCATAATGCAGGATGGGTCATCGAGAGGGGTAATTCGTATCATGAGCAAGGACATTTCAGTTTTGCAGAAAGCGCGCGCGGCCTACCAGCCGAAGCTGCCGGTGGCGCTGCGCGGAGGAGATATCAAGATCGAACTCGGCCAGGCAACCGAGCCGAAGTACGACAGGGACGAGATCAAGCGCCTCTTCCCCAACACCTACGGACAGCCTGAGGTGAAGATCGTCGCCGGCGAGGGAAGCCTGAACGCCGAGCCGCTGAAGATCGGCGTGGTACTCTCCGGCGGACAGGCCCCTGGCGGACACAACGTCATCGCAGGGCTGTTCGACGCACTGAAGGCCGCGAATCCTGCGAACACGCTGTACGGATTCCTGAAGGGTCCGGGCGGGGTCATCAGAGCCAAGTACAAAGAGATCACCGCGGAGATCATTGACGAGTACCGCAACACCGGCGGCTTCGACATGATCATGAGCGGCCGCGACAAGATCGAGACACTAGAAGACCTTCAGGCTTGCGAGAAGAACTTCGCGGACATGGGGCTTGCCGGCCTGGTGATCATCGGCGGCGACGACTCGAACACCAACGCCGCCATGCTGGCCGAGTACCTGCGCGCGAAGGGATCCTCCACCGTCATAGTGGGCGTGCCTAAGACCATTGACGGCGACATGAAGAACGACCAGATCGAGGCATCGTTCGGCTTCGACACGGCGTGCAAGGTCTACTCCGAGCTTATCGGCAACATCGAGCGCGACGCCACCTCCGCCGTGAAGTACTGGCACTTCATACGCCTCATGGGCCGAGCCGCCAGCCACGTCACGCTGGAGTGCGCGCTGCAGACGCATCCGAACATCAGCCTCATCTCCGAGGAGGTGCAGGCGAAAGGCACCACGCTGCACGAGATCGTGGAGTACATCGTTGACGTGATAGTGAAGCGCGCGGAGAACGGCCGCAACTACGGCGTGCTGCTTGTGCCTGAGGGTCTGCCGGAGTTCATATCAGACATCAAGACCATGATAGACGAACTGAGTAACATCTTGGGCAAGGACGAGGACTTCATCCGCCAGTTGAACGATCACAGCGAGCGCTTGCAGTACCTGAGCGGCGAACTGACGGACGCCAGCGCACGGGTTTACGGCTCCCTGCCCTACGCCATTCAGGAAGTTCTCCTGAAGCGAGACAGTCACGGAAACGTACCGCTCTCTCAGGTGGAAACCGAACGGCTGCTGATTGATCTTGTGCATGACAGAATCAAATATCTGAAGAAGCATGAGGACAAGGATTTTGTGAAGTTCAGCCCTCTGGCGCACTTCTTCGGCTATGAAGGCAGGTGCGCCGCTCCGTCGAACTACGACGCGGACTACACCTACTCGCTCGGTTACGCCGCAGCGCAGGTCGCGCGCGCGGGCATGACCGGCTACACTGTGAACATCCAGAACACCACAAAACCTGCAGACGAGTGGATAGCGGGCGCGACTCCCGTGACGCTGATGCTGAACATGGAAACACGCAAGGGCAAGCGCGTACCGGTTATCAAGAAAGCGCTGGTAGACATTGACGGCGCGCCGTTCGCGGAGTTTGCCAAGAACCGGGAGAAATGGGCGCTTACGGATGCCTACACATTCCCCGGCCCCATCCAGTACTTCGGCCCGACCGAGGTCTGCGACGCACCCACAAAAACCCTCGCATTGGAAAAGGGTGTGTAGAGGCAGATAACCAAACTATCGGTGGCAAGCCCTCGGCTAGGACAGCTCCTGCCGAGGGCTTTTTCTTAATATTGGGAGGAGAATTGGCAGCACAAATGTAATATTGAATAGTACAGAAAAGCTGTCACGCAGCGCGGCACAAGGTTGAGAGGAGGTGCATACACCTTGAATGGCCTGTGAACCGTCTATGAGTGATAGGAAAGGCTGGAGCGAGAAGCTGAAAATGCGAGATGGAGACTGCGAGAGGCAACAAGTACACTTGCGCAGGAACCATAAAGCAGAAGAAGCGCCTCATCCTCCGGCCTGAACACAAGGAATCTCGCCTGCAATACGAGCGCAGCGCATATTGCAGGGACTTCAGAGTATGATTCACGTTTCTTGTGAATCATACGACCACAAGACATTCAAGGAGGATGAACAATGAAGAAAGCAGTATTGATGCTGGCGCTGATCGTAGCGTTGGCGCTGCCTGTGTTCGCACAGGAGTTCCCGGATGTGCCTTCAGACCATTGGGCCTACCAGGCAGTCAATGAGTTGCTGAATGCAGGAATCGTAATCGGATATCCTGACGGCACATACGGCGGCAAGAGAGCGATGACGAGATACGAGTTCGCAGAAGCAATCGCAAGAGCGATCCCGTACATCGAGCAGAAGGTCAAAGAAGGCATGCCCGGCGCAACAGCAGCGGCAGCCCCTGACCTGAGCAACTACGTAACGAAGGACCAGATCGCGAACTTCGTGACCAAGGATCAGCTTGCAGCATTGCAGAAGCTGGTTGATGTCTGCGACAATAACTGTATTGAAAATCTGCTTATCTGTCATTTTAAAATCCTGGCAAATCATTATTTATTGTTTTCTTCCACTCCACAAGTCCTACGAACGACATAATACAATACACAAGATACAAAATTACTGTCGGATA
>JANYKG010000074.1 GCA_025358205.1 Armatimonadota bacterium | reverse complement strand
GAAGCTGGGCGACTTCGCGCCGATCACCGGTGAGGAGGACGCGAAGGGTTCCGTCGTGTTGACTCAGGTAGTGGACAACCCGAAGCTGTGGTCCGCTGAGCATCCGAATCTCTATCCTCTCACCGTGACGTTGAAGGATGCACAGGGCAAGGTAAGCGAGACGGTCTTCAGAAAGATCGGCATCCGCGAGATCACTATCGAGAACGGCGTCTTCAAGGTAAACGGTATGCCGGTCAAACTGCAGGGAATCTGCCGGCATGATATCTACCCATCCAAGGGTAGCGCAGTGGATGAAGAGGTCTGGAAGAAGGACCTGACGATGATGAAGGCCGCGAACATCAACGCCGTTCGCACGTCGCACTATCCCTATGGTTCAGGCTTCTACGATCTCTGCGACGAGATGGGGTTCTACGTGGCGGACGAACTTCCCTACTGCGCCTGCCCGATGGATGACAAGGAGATGACGCCCGCGTTCCTGCAGCGCGCCCGGGAGACCATCGCTCGCGACAAGAACCATCCATGCGTGGTGATCTGGGCGATCGGGAATGAGAACGGCCCCGGCATCAACCAGAAGATCGTGGCGGATGCGGTGAGGGAACTAGATCCCACCCGACCGCGGCTAAACTCCTGGCGGGACGCTGCTGAGAACGGCGTGGAGTTCAATGATCGTCATTACACCAATTACAAGGACATGGAAAAACAGGCGATTGCCTCTGCCAAGCAGAATCTCCCCATGATCTACCTGGAGAACCCAAACATCTGGGAGGTGCGCAACGGCGCGGACTACGGATGCCTGGACTCATATGCGCCCGTGCTTCAGCGCTGCTGGGATGTGACGTGGAAGTACGACAATATCCCAGGCGGATTCCTGTGGGAGTGGCAGGACCGAGCGGTGGCTGACAAGTTCCCGAAGAAGCCCTACGAGTACGACCCGGCGACCGGCATACAGTATGTGAAAACGAAGGGTCTCGTTGACGGATGGCGCAACCCCAGGCCGGACCTGTATCACGTGAAGATGATCTACTCACCGATCGTGATCGAGCCGAAAGCGGACCGGACATCCAAGCCGGGATATGTCATTCTGAGTGCGAGGAACCGATACCGGTTCACGAACCTTTCTGAAATCAATGCGAACTGGCAACTGCTCAGGAACGGCAAGGCTGTCAGAAAGGGCGCTATTCACTTCAACCTGCCGCCGATGAAGTCCGGGAAGCTGGAGTTCGAGATGCCGAAGGGAGTGTCAGCCGACACTCTGAGAATAGATTTCAACCATCCGGCTTGCGGGCCGAAGCCTTCGGCGAAGGATCGCGGATGGAACGTGGTGACCTACCAGTTCGAACTGGTCAAGCAGGATGCGCCGAAGCTCCCGACGATGAGCGCCGACCTGCCGTATGGGCTGAAGTTCCCCGAGTTCAACCTGGTCAAGTGCGTCGCCGTACGGGACCCGGTCAAGTGGCAGATAGCCGTCCGCACGCGCGGCAGGCTGGTCAACGTGAAGACAGAACCCGCCATGGCCGTGACACTCGCCGACATGCGTACCATGGACGCGGAGGTTGCGTGGGAAGACGAACCCGGCAAGGTAATCGCAAAGCTCCATGCAGAATATTCGGGCGGGAAGCTCAACTACCGGGTTGACTGGCTCGGCGATGAGGTAGATATTCAGGAGCTTGGATGGGTATTCGAGATGCCTCATACGTTCGATCACTTCTCCTGGAAGCGCGAGGCGCTCTGGTCATACTACCCCGAGACGCACATCGGCAGGCCGCAAGGTACCGCACTACCAGACAGTGCGAATGTCCACAATACTAATCTCACCCGCCCGGACGCATTCGACTTCAACTCAACGAAGTACAACTGCGACTGGGCAAGTCTGACCGATGCTGAGGGGCATGGTCTGAGGGCTGAGTTTGCATCGGATCAGCTACATCAGTGCAAGGGTGGATTCGGTGCGGACAGCACATACAGGCTCGTCGTCAACAAGCACGTCAGCCCGCCCAAAGACTACAGCGGCGGACAGGTCCCGGAGCAGTACATGCGACTGAAGCACGGCGATTCGGTAAGAGGAGAGTTCTATATCGGCTCCGAGTAGGAGATGCTCATGCGATACATTGTTGCCCTTTTCATGATTCTGGCGGCCGTCGGCGCTCAGGCTGGATGGGAGTACAAGATGGATGTAAATACCGCAGGTTTGTCAGACATCTTGATCGGCGGGAAGCCTCTCGCTTTCATGCCTGGCGTTCAGACCGGCGTGCGGGTGGAAGAGGTCACATGGGTCGGCAGCAGGCTGGTGCGAAGCCCGAACCCCGAACGCTTTGACGTGAAGGTAACTACAAAACGCAAGGATGATGCGCTACTCGTGACGGCGGATATCACCGACAAGAAGGGCGGCGACTCAGCGGCGGACGTGCAGTACCAGATACCCCTGGACATCGCGGGCTGGGTGTGGCACAGCGGACCTTTGACCAGCTTATCGGCGAGGGCCGGCGGTAGCCAGGACCTGATCCCCATCTCTGTGCTGACGAACCCGAAGACCGGCGCGGGCCTCGCCGTGGCGATCACCCCAGAGACACCTTGCATCTTCCAGTCGGGCTATGACAAGAACATAGGCCTCTTCGTCTATGCGAAAGTCGGCTTCTCCGACGCAACGAATCCGAAATCACACGCGAGGATATCCTTTGCCGTGTACCCGGTTGACGGCGCGTGGGGATTCCGCTCGGCACTGAAGCGGTACTACGACCTCTTCCCGAAGGCGTATGAGGGACACTCCAAGGTGAACGGCCTGTGGATCTTCAAGGGCAAGGCGACGACCGCGCCGAACCCGACGCAGTTCTCCTTCCACTCGCTCGGCGAACTCGGCGAGTGCCGCCACGCAGGTAAGAAGGCGATTGATATCATGACGCCGCAGGAGATCAAGCAGGAGAAGGCCTGGGGCATCGAGATATACCCGTATGTCATCCCCGGTCAGCGCGAGGTCGGCTTCCTGGACAACCTGAAGGGCGAGGCGACCGCCAAGCTCAAGACGATGGACGAGAAGGATGACGCCCTGGATCTGACCAAGGTGACCTACACGAACGCCGAGGCGTTCGACCTGCTGGAACACATGACCGAGAAGAACATCACCATCTCGCAGAACATCATGCCGGTCCCCGATTACATCCAGACGGTGAAGAACAGCTACCTGACCGGGCCGGACGGGGTGGTCATCACCAGACCGCGCATCTGTCAGTGGTCGGACAAGACGGTCACATTCCCAGTGAACCCGAACCCGTTCATCCCCGGCGGAGAGAAGGGCTTGAACGCGGGCATGTCAATCCTCAACGACTGCAGGGAATGGCTGAAGAGCGGGAACTGGGACGGCATCTACGTGGACTCGCTATATCGGTGGGGCGCGTATGTGAGCTACCGGAAGGATCACTTTCCCTATGCGAAGTACGGACTGACATACGGCGATGACGGTCGCCCGTGCCTGGACAACTCGCTGGAACACCTGACGTTCCTGGATGAACTGCGAAAGATCGTCGGGCCGAACGGGAAGGTCACGGCGAACGGTGTGCGGCAGCGGTGCTTCTTCCATGCGCAGAAGCTTGATGTGGCAGGCTCGGAGTACGGCCCGGGTGCATCGGTCGAAGACATTGCGGCCCGACGTGCGCTTGTCTACCACAAACCGTACATGGCGATGGGGCACGGCATGGCAGGCGAGGAAAGGGACCGTAAGTATATAGCAAGGAACTTCCTCTTCGGCAACTACGGCGATTCCGATATGGTCTATTTCAGCAGACCGGACTACCAGAAGGTAAAGGACCTCTACGACACCTATCTGCCGATTCAACGGCAGATGTTCCCTCTCGGCTGGGAGCCGGTGACGTATGCCAAACCGCTGACAGACGGCGTGCTGGCGGAGCGTTTCGGCAGTGGAAAGGTGATGTATTTCAGTCTCTACTGTGATGAGGGGAATGCGTCGAAGGCCGACCTGGAGTTGGATGCATCGGCGCTCAAGATGAAGAGCATTACGGCGATTGACCCACTTTCGGGCAAGACGCTGAGTGTGTCCTCGAAGGATGAGAAGCTCATCATCATGGGCATCCCGCTGAGCAAGGACGGCATCGGGGTTGTGAAGATTGAGCAGTAGATACTAGAATACTAGCCTGATGACTTTCGGTTGCTCGATGTGGAGTTCGTATGCATCTCCAGTTCGTCGGATATCGAGCTTCGAGGTCCGCTTCCATCGGTCGCCGACGTAGACACCCTCCTCAGCGGACTTGATCGCTGGGCCGGATATTGTCAGATCGGCTTTTGCGGTGGCGATCACCAGCGTATTCTGCGCAGGGTTCGCGATAACTCCGGCGACGCTGTTTTCCACTGTGATCTTACGGCTGCCGATTGTCGCGGCGAAGGTCTTGCTATCGTCAATGCGCGTTTTCTGTCCCTCGCGAACGAACATCTTCTCACCAACCACAGCGGGATCGCTGAGCTTGGGGTCTTCAACGAATTGCCTGATGATGTACCAGCCCATCATGTTATCAGTTCCGCGTGAGTGCGCGATAGCCCATTGCGCGTTCTTGATGGGATACATCGCGTCATTGTATCGCTTCCGTAGCACGGGATCACCCATAATAATCGGACCGGCTTCCCAGAGCAGGTTGCCTATCCCCAACCGCCCGATAGTTGTGTAGTAGGGCAGCACGTCAAGGTTGACTCTACACCTGGGGTTTGGCGTGGCGTTCTCCGCCGCGAACGGTATGTTGCGGCCCTGCACATATCGAGAAACCATAGTAGGCTCAGCCGGACCGGTAATGCCGTCGCAGCCAACCAGGTCGAGGTTGGGACAAGCGTCGAGGAACATTGGGACGGCCCAATCAGGCCAACCGGGGCTGTTCACGTACAGCGGGATGTCATAGACGTTGGTGATGGCATCGGTCAGCGCTTTGGTGTAAGCTACGAACCCCGCGAACATGAACTCCTTTGGCGCCTTGTACTTCGCGGGATCGTATTTCGCGTTGCAGTACGGGCATTGGCAGCGGACAGACAGTTCGTAGGGATGGTTGACCCACTGCTGGAAATAGTATTCGTTGTTAATCTGCAGCATGATAACGGTGCGGTCGGTATCAGTGTCTCGGAGGCGCTCGGCCAGTTTGACCACGTACTTCCGCTCACGCTCCAGGGTATCGGGATCGTTCGGGCACATCGGAGGGCCGCCGGGCCTGTACTCGTAGGGCAGAACCATGCGCTGATACTTATCTGGAGCGGACAGGATGTAATCCGGCGTGTATGACCATTTGTCGGAATCGGTTACCCCGCCGCAGACATTGCTGTTGAACAAATGCAGGATCAGCTTGAGGTGGTGCGACCTCGCTTGTTTGACAAACCAGTCGAGGAACGCAAAGTCGTATTTGTCCTGCACATGCTCGCACTTATCCCACAGCACGTCGAGGCCAACCGTTGTCGCATTCATATCGCGGTAAGAGTCAAAAAACTCCACAGTCTTGGCGTCCTGAGGAGTGCTGCGCCACACATCGCACTGCGCTCCAACGACAAAGAATGGCTGTCCGTCCACCAAGAGGGTAGAAATCCCGTTGATCTTGGCAAACGTCGAATGCTGCTTCGTTATAGCAGCATAGGCAGGCGCAAAGCTTGCCATCAGCAGGATTGCCAGAAGCATGGTGGCTCGATGGCTGTTCATCAATGTCAATCCTCCGTCCGAGCGATATCCCTATTCCACATAGACCCTGAGCACGCCGCCGATGAACAACGCGATCATACCGCCGACCGCCATTACAGTCGCCAGCGGGAAGGCGTGTGCCGCTGAGATTATGCCTATCAGGAAGCTGAGGAAACCGGCGACCACGAGGCCAACGCCGAACTTACCTGCGCGGCTCCTGGGAACCAGGTGGAAGGTATCTTCCGTGTCATCACCGACATGGAAGTTGGCCCATATCTTGTGCGACTGATCGTTCTTGCCAGGCTTGGTAAGCAGACTCACAATCGGCGTGATGAGGAGCGCCGCGCCTGAACTCACGAACGGAGCGATGCTGAGCATAGAGTCCTTGTAGACCTTGATGTGTTCATGCCACGCCGCCGCATGCATCGCGAGCGAGCCGGAAATCGCGCTCAGGAACGGATATGTCGTGTGGTTGAAGTAGTTCGGAATGATGAACATATACGACATAATCCCCGCCGCGCCGCCGATGAAGAAACCGGCCATCGCGCCCTGCCAAGTCGTGCGCTTCCACCCCAGGCCGTAGACGATAGTGATGATGAAGAGCGGCAGGTCTACTATGCCAACAACTGTCAGGTTTGCCCGAACCGCGCCGGAGTTCGTGAAACTCAGTAGCCAGGCGAACAGGATCATGAGCGCGCCGCAAATCAGCGAACTGAACCGCGCCACGTAGATGAGTTGCTTCTGCGTGGGCGCTTTCTTCTTCAGCGCTTGGTAAACATCACTGGTGAACAGCGTGGCGACGGAGTTAATGTCCGCCGTGATGGTCGAAACCTGCGCGGCGACCAGCCCGCACAGCACCAGCCCCAGAAGCCCGGATGCGATAGGCGGGAGATGGGTGGCCAGTAGCCATGGAATAGCGTGGTCCGGGTTCGTAATCCCCGGCGGATTGATCCTCGCCAGCGCCAGGCCGGGGAGAATCCACAAGAACGCAAGCGGCACGGTGATCAACCCCGAGAGCACCATACCCTGCGCGCCGACTCGAGGGTTTTTCGCCCCAAAAGCGCGCTGCAGAATCGCCTGGTCAACGGTCGCCCATTTGGTTGAGATGAGCAGAATGGCCAGGACAAAGAGCCAGTTGAACTCGCCCATTCCCGTCGGCACTAGTTGAGTGTGGACGGTCTTCCCATGGGTCTGCAGCCAGTGGATGAGCGAGGGCGTTCCGCCAGCCAGGTGAATCGCAACCGGCAGTGTGATCAATCCGCCGAGGATGATGAAGGCGAACTGCATGGAGTCCATGATTGCCACGGCCCACGCGCCCCCTATGGCGGAGTACATAATGGCAATGACCGAGAAGATCGCCAGCCAGCCGAAGTAGTTGTCCCAGCCGGTGATCTGTGCGCCTGCAGTGGCTGCGATGTACAGGAATATTCCCAGGAAGATGCAGAGCCTTAACCCCCAGAATGCGCCGATGATGATGCGGAGCGGTTTGCTGTAGCGCATCTCCAGGAACTCTGGTATCGAGCGCACCTGAAGGCGTCGCATAACCGGGATGACGAAGATGCCCGAGAGTACGAGCGCCATGCAACCGGTCCAGTTCTGCCAGATGATGGAGATGCCCTTCTGAAACGCGATCCCGCCCATTGAGATGAAGTGGTACATGCTCAGGTTGGTGGCGGTGATCGTCGCGCCGAGGATGAACGGCGTCAGTTCTCGACCGGCGACGAAGATGTCGTCCGAGTGCTTGATCAGCCTCGAAATCCTCAGTCCGGCTACTGCAAGCCCGGCTAGAAACAGGCCGATGATGGTGTAGTCAATCCAGGTCATGGCTCCTCCTACACGGAAGAGTGACCAGTCATCAGTTATCAGTAGGGAAAAGCTCTGCACTGATCCACTGATTACCGATCACTGGTCACTTCTCCTCGTGTTCCTTTTCCTTCAGGCGTTTGGCGATCTGCTTGAACTCCCGGATGGGAACTGCGATCCAGATACATAGGATCACAATTCCACAGGCTTCAACGCCCCAGAGCATCCAATCAAATCCTTGCATTAGTTACATCTCCTTTCGATGGAGAAGACCACAGACTTGAGACTACAGACCGCAGAGTCGGACGGGCGTCCCCTGCTGCAGCCTGTGGTCTGCCTTCTGTAGTCCACAACGATCATAAGGCCTCAAACGGCAGCGCACGCGAGTATGTGCCGGGCGCAGATTGCCCGCCGTGATAGACCGCCATGCCGAGGTAGTTGCCGAATAGCTCATAAAGCGCGTTCCCGACATGTGCCTGGGTGACGGCGATGTGATGCGTGAAGCCGTCCAGCAGAATCTCTCGGTAGATTTGTGGCAGGCCGGGAATGCGACACCATCCGCCCGCGCCGAAAGTCGTCGCCTCGTTTTCCTCAAACGCTCCCTCGCCGATGAAGACCTTCCAGCCTTCGCCGGGAAGCCCCTGGGTCACGCGGCAGAGAGTAGCGTCTCCGGGTTTGACCTTCAACTCCATCGCCCCTGTGGATATCTCCGCGCCGATGTGCTTGCTCATGATACCCTGTGGCGCCAACCGAGGCTTGTCACAACTGAAAGACGGCGGGTAGACACCGCAGTGCCATAGGTTTGCCAGTTCGGCGTCGTCGTTGTGCAGGTTGTTCCAGTCCAGCAGCGCCGCCGGGGAGTCCGCCGCCAGCCTGAGCGCCTGCATCGAAAGCGCGCCTAGCACATCCGCCTCGCAAGCCACCGGAATGCCTCGATCTCCAAGCCGGGCGAGTACCCCGCAGGCGACGATACCGTAATTGAGCTGGAGCGAGTTCCAGCACTGAATCGCAACCGCATCCATCTCGAAGGTCCGTATCATCTCCTCCAGCCCGCACTCGAACCGAGCGATACGCGTCAGGATTTCCGGCGACACGGACGATGTGTCCGTCTCGGCCTTCAGGCTCTGGACCTTCTCCAGCACGATGGCATCGTCGTCGTTCAGTTTGCCAACCATCGCCAGCAGTTCCGACAGGTCCTTCGGCACAACCGTGACGCCGATCTGTTGGAGCATCTTCTCATCGTAGCGGCAAGTCCAGAACGCATCGGGTCGGGTGCCTATCTGACCGATGCGCATACCGCGAATGCCCTTCAGGACACGGCATACACGCGCAAACTGGTCGAGATCAGCAAAGAAGCTGTCATCACGCGGGAAGCAGATAGGCTCACGCGCAATGGTGTACTTCCGTCCGATCTGGCGCAGGCCTTCGGCGATAGACAGCAGCCCGCAGAACGAGTCGCGTCGGGGGCGTCCGAGCTTGAGAGGCTCTTCCTCCTGACAGCCGAAGATCATGACCGGAATGTGCGACTCGGTACCCATGACCGCATTCATACATCCCTGCTCATCGCCAAAGTTCGTCGCACCGATGATGACGCCGTCCACGCCCGCTCGCTTGAACAGATCAGCACAGATCTTGCCCTCGTCGCGATTCTTCACAAGCCCCGCCTCGGTCATAGTATCATCCGGCGTGACAACCTCGATGCCCAGCTTCACCATCTGGGCGATGGCCTCAGCTTTCATCTTGTTCGCCAGTTCAGTTGAAAAATAGCGCCTGTTTGCCGGGACGAACCCCAGTTTCAGCTTATTATGCATTAGAATGACCCTCCAATATTACGATTCAGCACACACCCGACCAAACGGTCTTATATAAGTCTGTTATCTGAAAACCTGTTCCCTGTCGGCGAAGGAATCTCCTCCCAGGAATTTGAGATTCTTTTGGCTTTCTTGTGGAGGATGTGTTTCTCGCATGCAGTCGAACTTTCCGCCATAATGAAAATAGCCCGGCCACCATATCCGAGAGGTAACCGGGCTTAACGTTATATCTGGTTTTATCTTGTTAGGATCGCCTTATCAGCGTTCCTTTCAATGATTTCTGGTATGGCCGCTATTTCTGCTATTGGAGTTGCCCCTGGAACCATCATTCGTTCTGTTCGATTTGCCCGAACTACTTGGTTGTTTGGTCGGCCCGGCAGGTGTGACGCCCATCTTGTCTCTGGCGCGGGTGTACTTGGGGTAGTTGGAAGGCTGGAACTTACCCGCACTGCTTCGGACGCTGTTTCGGTAGCTCGTTATGTCGTGACTTGTTACACTATGGTCCACCGTGATAGGCCTTTTTCGGAAGTCGGGATTCACATAGTAGTTGTTGTCCGTGGAAACGTGCGATCTGGAATTGCCGATCCAGCCTCCGCCGCGCCAATCATGATAGTAGACCCGATGGTGGCCCCAGTCCACGTCACGGTTCAGCCATGATCCGATCAGCAGACCCAGGCCAAAGCTTATCAAGTTCGAACCGGATGATCCTCTCCTCTGCACGTATACTTCTCTTGGATCGTACTGAGGCACGTAGAGGTATTCGCCATCAGCCGGGACAATACAAATGTCTCCGTTGTTCAAGTAGACGCGTTGGTAGCTGTTCGATGACAGATAGCCATATGATCGAGCGCGTCCTCGAAGCCGTTGAATCGCTCTCATGACATCATCAGGCTGGTAGATATAGGCCTGTCCAACCGAATCTGTCCAATCCGGCTTGTCCACCATCATTTGAAGCACAGACGGGTAGTAGGCTATTGCTTTGACACTAACATCCCAGTTTTGTCTGTCAATATCACTCTGGGAACCCCGTAGGCGGAAAAGATCATCAGCTTCCAGGAGCTGGTCAGGGTATGTGGCTGCCGGAAGAATCTGAGCGATCAGCGGGTCGGGATAAAGCGCAATCGGCGCCAATATCTCATCCAGCTCACTGCTGGAATACGTCTGTCCTCGGTATGACCAGACGGCCAATGGAAGCGAAGTCAGCGCTATTACCAGTGCTGCAGCAATCAGGATGCGTTTGCTATGCATCATTGTCACCTCATTTTTATTTTAGTAATGTAGAGCGAACCGGGGACTTCTTTGACCCCCGGGCCATAATGTCACTATTTAGACTTTGGTTTGCCGACAGTTGACTTCGGCATCATTTTGCTCTTAGCATACGCCTTGTGCGTCTCCGCTATGGCGGTATGCTCCTTGGCAAGCGCGCTATGATGTGCGGCGATCTTCTTGTGGTGCATCGCTAGTTTCTTATGTCCTAGCTTCTCATACTCCGCCGCCATTGAGTTGTGATGTGTTGCCATGCCCTTGTGATACGTGGCCATCTTCTTGTGGTGTTCAGCCGCCTCCTGGTGTTCTGCGGGTGTGTTGGCCACCGTATTATGGTTTCCAGGATGCTGAGTCGCCGGCTTCACAGCCGCTACGGCCATACCGACGAAGAGAACCGACACGATGAGAATCGCAACAACTGCCAACAATGCTGCTCTCGTCTTCATAATGCTCACCTCCTCTCGGAATACCAGTTGTGCAAGAGTTCGCTTTGGTCGCAAGCAAGAGCGGCCTGTGAACTGTCCATTTCTTACCCATCTTTACTATGGTGCAAACCGACTCCCAAGGGAAGCAATGATATCAAAGACGAAACGGTTCGCTTCCGCACTTGATGTACTGTGCCACTGGTGATGCCAGAGGAATTGGGCTTCTGTCTGTGGAACGAAAGCACAATGCTATCGTTGCTGTGGACGGATCGTAGTGCCGTCGCTGGAATGGGAGACTGGCAATCCATGATTAGAAAAGGCAAGGCCGCTGTCTTCGTCGGGCCAGCTAGGCCGATGGAGATCCGAGAGTATCCAGTCGTATCGCCGGACGATGCAGGTGTCCTGATGCAACTGGTCCACAGCGGAATCTGCGGGACGGACATTCACATCCTTGAGGGCAGCCTGCCGATCCCACCTCAGTTCATCCCTGGGCATGAGTTCATCGGGCGAGTGATCGAGACGGGGCCGAACGCGCGAACGGATGCCGCGTCGTGGTGATCGGATCAGGGAAGAACAAGGCGAGGATGGAACTGGCGCGAGGCCTGGGAGCAGATTTGGTCATGGACTATCGAGAGACCACGCCTGACGAACGACTGGCGGTGGTCAGAGATCTTGCCAGGGAGATGAGGCGCGGAGACGGCGCGGATGTCGTCTTGGAGGCAAGCGGCTCACCATCCGCCATACCAGAGGGCATGCAGATGGTCAGGACTCTGGGCCGATACATCGTTCCGGGCCAGTACTCCAACAGCGGATCAGTCGAAATCGAGCCGCAGATTATCACCTTCAAGGCGATCAAGATCGTTGGCAGCGGCCAGTACAAGATATCCGACATCTCGGCCTATCTCGACTTCCTCACGCAGCATAGCGAACTGCAGGACAGGATGGCGGCGTGCATCACACACAGATACTCGATCTCCGAGGCAAATGAGGCATGCAGAGCGGCAAGCAGTGGAGAATCCGTGAAGGCGGTATTCCATGCAGACTGAGGCCATACCACATCAGGAGCTAACGAAGCGGGTTGGCGGGTACATCCGCGAGAACCCGCACCTGATATCTACCCACTGGCGCGCGGAGTCGTTCCGAGCGACCGATGGGGAGCCGATGACAATTCGCAGGGCGAAGGCGCTGAATGCCGTCCTCACCCAGTGCGAACTCCCTGTCTGGCCTGGGGAACTGATCGTCGGCTGCGGGAAATTTCACCGTCTCGGGCCTGAGTACGATCTGGAGGAGCAGTCGCGAGATTCTCAGTTTCTGCAGACGATTGGCTCACGCGGGTTCTGCGAGCACGCAGACCACCATGCGCCGGACTATCCGACGCTACTCAGAATCGGCTTCGGCGGATTGAGTGAGGCGATTCGAGATTCGCTTTTTCGGTATACGGATGCCGAGAGGACCACGTTCATCCGTTCGGTGAGGTGTAGTCAGTCTAGGAGAGGTATCGGCCCAGGTGCTTATCGGGGGGTTGGCTGTACGTTTTCGCTCCCAGCCCGGTATCGCCAGTTGTCTAAGTCAGTCCAGAGATTGTCAGTCAGCTGGTGCGCCACGGCTTGTTCGTGGATCGCACCTTGCTCTGACAGTGATTGTGACACCATTTCTATGTTGTCCACTCAACCGATTCGGGGAGCCATATATAGAGTTAAGAGGCATGGTGGTTATAAGACACTTTGCCTCTTTGTGCATTTTGAGTAGGGGTTTCGCAAAAGGGGTTCTTTCGACCGCTTGCACCTAACTCATACGGTGACCACAGGGGCTTTCGAAGGGCTTGCCGTTTACTAAGAACTCGGCTGCACTGTGAAGTTGTGCCTCACCGTCGTGTTTGACAGATCATCTACCGGTACGATGTTTGCATTGACGCGCTTCGATCCCCGCATCAGTTTCGTGCCGCCAACCATCACTGCTTTGGTAGTCTTTTGGCCTTCCGTGCGTGTGTAGACCGCTTCTCCATCGCCTTCATAGGTTTGGAAGTGGGTTCCTGAATCATCTCCCCAGGCAAAGGAGTCCAAGCGGCCGTTGTCAAACGCAATAGACACTCCACAGCCTTCTGCCAACCACTGAACGCTGGTAGCCGGACACTTCTTCCCAGCAGGCGTCGGATACAGTACATATGCCACCGTCTGAGCGCCCGACCCTGAGGTCTCGAATACCGGCGTCGGAATCGGCCTGCATGTGTGGCCCGGCGCCGGCACCCAGCCCTGCACCATAGGTTTCTCCTGGCCGGATATCACGTTCACCGTCAGTTCCTTTGCCGCAGCCGGCCATATGGTCAGGTTGGCGGCGTCGGTATTGGTCGTGTGGACTGCCTTCGATGCGGCATCAACGTCTGCACCGGCGGCGTCGAGGTGGAACATGAAGTCGTATTTGTGCGGCTTGCCGTCCGCGGGAGTCATGGTATCAGTGAGGATCCAATATTCCGGCTTCACGAAGAACACCCGCCGCGTGTGCTTCACTCTGACTGCATTGTCTACGCCGTACCCGTCGTCATAGGATCCGACGGCGTAGTCGTAGTTATGATTCGTTGCCCACCTGATCGGCAGCGGCTTTTCGACCACATATTGCAGGCGAGGCAGTCCTGCCCGGTGCTGGGGCAGATCGTCTACCATGACCGTGTTGTGGGCGCGAGTGGAGACGACGTATTTGCGCCACTCCGAGCTGTCATAGTAATACCCGCCGGGATCTACGAGCAGATACTTGCCGTAAGCGTAGATGATCATACTCAGCGCGTCTTCGTGGTGGTGTCCCCAACCGAATGGGCCGGCATCAAGTAGCGAGTAGAGGCTGTCCGGTTCCCATCCAGACCGCATGACTATGTGCCCCGACCACGGCAGCGCGATCGAGGTGAATGCCGGTTTCTTGCCCTCTTTGCGAGCAGTCGCGACCCACTCGTAGTCTTTCCTCTGAGGGAAGAAGGCCAGCCCCCTGCCCAGCATCACGCTCATATCCATCTCGCCGGCGTCATTGAGGCCCGGCACTCTGAGGTTCGGCATGCTGATGGCAACATCATAATCAAGCATCTTGCCCATCTTGGCGACGTAGTCTCGCGGCATCGGCACGTCGTTAATATGTGCGATCTTCCATGCGTCCATGAAGCTCATCAGGCTGTGCTGGTGGTAGCCGGTGGATAGCTCGATCTGCGCGCCATCGGGGTAGACCTGCTTGTCGAGTTCGACATAGAGGCGATCTGCGGCTGTCTTTCGCCATTCAGCAGCTTCCTTGAACTCAGGGAAGAGCACCCCGACGTGCATGAGGCCGTTGCACTCGAATAGCAACCAGTTGGCGTTGGTGGGCCATCTCATCAGGTGACGCGCGTGATCCGTCATGGACCCCACCATCGTCACGATCGCGTCGTCCGTGAACGACGGTGAACTCAGGAACTGAAAGAACGCGTCCGGCCAACTCCCGCCCATCCTGCGTCCGGTCTCGATGGTCCGCCAGGAATTGCTCTGGTTGCCGTCATTGTTCAGGGGTACGGGACATCTGCGCACCCAGTCGGTCATCTGGTAGACGAACTCCCGGGCGTATTTCTCCTCGCCGGTCGCCCAGTAGGCCTTGCCGAGGGTGTTCCAGTGCCAATGGAGATTGAGCCCCCAGGTCCACTCCCTGTAGTTGATTGGATTGCAGTTCCAGTCAATCTCGCCTTCGAATTTCTGCCAGTGCTCGGCCCACAGCACATTGCGATTGAGGACAAGGTCCGCCTCTTTTGTAGCGGCATTCGCGGGACGTGAATCCAGCTTGGGCCTGGCACGCCAATCGAACGTGTAGACCGGCTTCTCTCTCTGCCTGAGATGCTCCGCGAATTCATGCTTCGCCGCCGGCATGTCTCCTGCTTCGACCGCCGCCTTGACCTTCGCCATCCCCAGGTAGTCTAGGTTCAACATCTCGAAGAACTGCTTATCGGTCATCCTCGGACCCTCATCCTTCACATCAACCGCCGCGCCACAGACACCCGCAGAGGCTGCAAGTAACGCAGCTACGGCAAGCGCCCGGCCAAACTGACGACTGGAAATCGCAGATCGAAAACTCACAACACCCTCGCTTCTTCGGCCATCGCCAAAATGACTGGCGGATGAGATCAATGCGTGGTTACCGAGATTACCCTCACCGGGCCGCGGAGACCTGACTTCGTCGCGTCGCCGTAGCTGTTGTTGATCAAGTTTGCGACCCGAACTCGCACGTGGTTGGCGCCTATTTTGGCCGCATCGCTGATATCGAACACATACGGCCCCCACATGCGCATTCCGCACGGTTTGTCGTTCACCCAGACCTCGGCCACGCTATGGACCTCCCCCAAGTCCAGTTGCATTCGGCCATCCTTGCGTTCTAGCGTAATGGTTGCACTGTAATCCAGTAGTCCACTGAACTTGTCCAGCCCCCACTTGATCCAATCCTCGAGCGGTTTCGTAACTCCCGCCGCGAATTCGGCGCCGGGCTTCGACGGGTACTCCATCTTCGGCTGGGCGGCGGGATCGAAGGTCACGGTCCAGGGGCCTTCAATAGTAGCCACCACGGAGGCGGCCTCGTGGACAGCGGTCTTGCTCGCGGGCTGCTTCGGATCGAAGACCAGCCAGTAAGCCTCGATCGGTTTGAACGCCAGGTTCACCCGGCTGCCATCCGCGCGATCGTCCGACGGAACGGATACCGACCGGCCCGTCTCGCAGTCCCATATCGAGGCCGCACCGTGTGCTCCGGCTACCATCACCTCGCAGGCCTGGGCGTCCTTTTCGCTATTGTTTGCCAGCCAGAAGAAGTCTCGGCCGTCAATGCGCCGATGAGACTGGAGCATCGGGAAGGCGCCGCTTGTGAATTTGACCGGACTCCTGAGCCCAGGCGAGTCCTTAGATATCAACGGCTTAAGATCGGAGCAGCGAGCAAAGGTCGGCAGCGTCGAGAGCTCCCGCATTAGTTTCGCCATCTGCGGGTCGTTCATCCCGTTCTCCGCCGAGCCTGCGGGCAGATCTCCGAGGGCGTAGACCCTCCCTCCCTGCCGTGCGAAGGTAACGATGTTGCGCGCCACATTCATCGGCATGATCGTCAGCGGCGGCAGCACGACGGTCTGGAATGTAAGCGGGCCGCGCACAAGCTTGCCGTTGCTTGCCGTCATCTCGCTCACGTACTTCCTGTCACCGACCAGGAACTCGACCCGGCCGTCGGTCAGGTCGCGGATCGCATTGCCGTAGGAGGCATTGATGGCGTTGACCCGGCCGCCGTCTGAAGCGTTCTCGGCGAAATCCCACATCCCGCCGTCGAACATATCGGCGCTGGCGGCCACCCAGGCGGACTCCAGCGGGTTGTAGAGCAGCACGTCCGGGCAGGCGTAGCCAAGCGAGTTGATAAAGCTGGCCCGCGTGACGTACTCGTTCCACAAGTGCATCCAGGGATACATCGGGCTTTCGCTGTACCAGTCCGCCATCCACTTGTTGCCGGTCAGCTTCCTGGTGGTGAACACGCCGTGCGGGATCACGTGGCTCATCCCCCAGGCGGTGATCGCGTTTGCGCCCTGCTTGAGGAACTCAGGGGTGAACGCCCCCCAGCCGCCCGCGCCCGCAAACTCTGTGGCTGCACGAGTGTTTCCAAACTCCGCGACCGACGCGATCTCCTTGAAATCGCGAACGTTGAGCGCAGCCTTACCGAGGCAATCCTCCGCGGGCATCGAGAGGGCGCGCAGTACCTTCAGGTGATCGCCGACGGCATTGACTTGCGAGGCCAGACCCCCCTCCCAGAAGTGAGCCGTCGTGAAGGAGCCGCGCTTCTCATTCCAGTCAGTGATCGCGCGGAAGTTGGCGGCGTAAAGATCCGAGACGAGATCGAACCACTCCCATCGGGCCTTCGCATAGAGACCCTCCACGTCGCGGTCCAGCATCAGTGGCATCCAAAGGCGGATGTCCCGTTTGTAGCGGCTCTTGTACTGGTGATCCAGTGAATCCGACCAGGCCAGCTTCCAACCGTAGTCGCCCTCGTTATCTATGAAATCGCCTGGCACACTCTTGCCGAGATCGGCGCCTACATTGCGGGCGTACGGTTCGAGCGCCATCTGCACGAACACCTTGCCGGTTCGCTCGTCAATCGCGTTCGATGCTCCACCGTCTGTGCCTGCGCGACTGTACTTGTTGAACACGTAGACACGCCAGGGTTTGCCGGCGGGAGCCTTCCACGTGAAGGGCTTGCCTTTGCCGATAACCTGCAGCGTCGTACTGCGGATCGTGCTGTGCGCGAATGGCGGCTGGGTGATATCGTTGCTCGCCCATGGGCCCTCGCCGACTTTGCATATCTCACGCGCCGAGTTCCACGCCTTGTCGCTGAACTGCCGGCTCGTCCAGGCACCGTCCGGCTTCTGAATAGTGGTCTTCCACGAGCCGTCCGACTGGACATCATAGGTTGTACCGTCGTCGAGGGTAACGCGCATCCCAAGCGTCATGCCGCAGGGACCGTCTATGTTGCTCGCCTCGACCGCCAGCACGTTCCGGCGCTCCAGCATCTGGGCAGGTATCTGATAGGCATTCGGCGTCATCCAGTCCTTGCCGTTGCCAATGTTCTTGCCGTTTAGTGTTAGCTTGTAGCCATTGTCTGCGGTCACCCGGATCGCCGCGCGAACCGCTGTTCTTCCGTCAGGCAGATCGAATAACTTTCGGAGATAGCAGGTATGCTTTGTCCCGTCGCCGCTCGGATCCCATATCCACTTCCCGAAATCAGGCGGCGAAGCGCTACTCGTCGTGGAGAGCGGGGTATCGAGTTGCGCCGCCGAAACGAAGTAGGATTCGGGCACTTGCAGCGTACTCCCGCTGGCGATGTCGTAGACCTTCCAGTTCAGCGACTGAGCCTGGAGTTCGGGGTGTTCCTTAACCAACCGTCCATGCACCTGGAGACTGGGCCACCAGTACTCGTCACAGAAACCCAGATAGGCATTCCCTGCCTTCGCCTCTGTGAGCGCCGCGTCGAAAGCGGTGAACCAGGGAGCGGTAAGCCACTGATCGTCCGGAAGATCGGGCGTGCCAACCATTGATCGGCGAGCGTGCGCGTAACCTGGGTTGAAGCCCTCAGAAACCATAACGCGGGACATCTCCGCCATCTTGGCGGGATTGAGGGGCTCGTCCCAGAACCAGAACATGAACGGCGCATAGGCCATCCCGGGTGTCTTGAAATCGCTCTGCACCTCAGAAAAGCCAATCGCAGGCCTCGATGCAAGTGTCTTGGGCCGACTGGCAGCGATGGCGGTGGTGGCGATGCTAAGAAACAGAAGTGTGACCAGGGTGATTCTTGTTGTTAGCACAGTATTATCCTTGAGAAGCAATGATTTGAGGTGATCTACTATCGCCTCTACTAACAAAGTATAGTGCTCAACGGATGAGGTGTCAAGCAATCTGATCAGCCGATCGAAGAGAATCGCGTAGCCAAGCAAACTGCCCAAATCCCCGTATTAGCGCTTGTTTCTGCCTCGCATTCATACCGGTTTTCGGACAATCGCCTGCCAGTGGCACAATCTATGCCATGGTGGTGATTGTATGCGAATATGAAAATGGAGGCAAAAGTAAATGAAATCGCCATTCCGCATCAGTATGATATCGTTGCTGGCCTTGATCATCATCGCATCAGGGGTATGCGCAAGCGCGGAGACCAAAGCATCGGACGTGGTGGCGCTGACAACTCCGGCGCTCGCTGTGGGTATGGCAGTGTGCCTTACTAGTTCGCACACCGATGGAGTAGATCGCGCAACCCGTGCGGGTAATGCAGTCCTGTCGTCGGTCGCGCTCGCTCAAGCGGTGAAGAATGTCACTGGTTCGGGTTTTCCCAGCGGCCATAACGCCGGTGCGTTCGCTATGGCAACATGCCTTTCTGAAATACACCCGAAGCAGAAGTGGCTTTACTACTCAGTTGCAGCCTTCATCGGATACAACACTGTCACATCAAAGCAGCATACTATCGTAGAGGCTCTTGGTGGAGCGGCGCTTGGCACATCTATGGGCCACCTCTCCATGCACTCCGAAAACGGATTGATCCTGACCAAGACCTTCAAGTTTTAGCTCATCTGCACACACTTCGGACTCGGACCTGTGCCCGAGTGGCGCAAGTCCGAGTTGCCGAATACAGGTTCAGGGTAGTATTCACGTTAAGCGAAAACGTCACCCCCGTCCGCATGACCCACCATCTTCGCGCCGGATATGCCACGGTCTCGAACTCGCAAGGAGGAATACCTACCACAGCACCGAACCCTTCTGCAGAAGACGGCGTATGGATGCTTTTGTTTGGCCGATAGGGGAGGATGGAGTCACTTGAAGATGTGGATATTTGGTTTCGTATTACTGGTCGTGGGTCTTGTTGCGGCGGATGCTCGGTCGGCAGAACCTGCGATCCGCATTGTCTGTATCGGCGATTCCATCACAAAGGGCATCCGGCCTGCGAACGGCAAGTCCAAGGCGGTTACTGCGGATGATACTTTCTGCGCGCAAGTCCAGGCCATGTTTCGTGCTAAGGGTGTGAACGTCGAGGTAATCAACGCCGGGGTCGGCAGTGATCGGACCGACGGCGCGCTTAAGCGGTTGGACGATGATGTGCTTGCCCACAATCCTCAGTTCGTCACTATCATGTTCGGCACAAACGATTCGGTGTACGACATCGGCAAGCGAGGCCCACGGCTGAGCGTGAAGACATACGAGCGGAATCTGCGCGAGATCGTGAACAGGGTGAGATCGGCAGGGGCCGAACCGGTTATCATGACAGAGCCGCTGATGGGATCGGACTGGCTGGCTCCTGCGCGAAACCCGGTGTACGCGGAGAAAGGCCTGAACTACTCGCTGGGGCTGTTCATGGAGGCCGCCCGGCGCGTGGCGCATGAAATGAAGACACCACTAATTGACCATTATACCCGCTGGGAGAAAGCCCCCAAGTCAGATGTCGAGTCGTGGCTGTCCGATGGAGTTCACCCAAACGTGGTTGGCCACACGATAATCGCAAAGACGATGATGGAGACGCTGGCCCCGATGGTTATTAGAAACATTCCGGCCACTGAGGACGTAAAATAATGAGGAAGATCATTTCGGCTTCGATAACGCGTTCAGTGAGGACGGTCGGCTTGTTGGTCAGGGGATTAGGGTTGGTGATAGTCAATGAGCTTAGGAGCGTCTAGTATGGAAACGTGGATTATCCTCTCACGAGCGGCGTTAGTAATAGGGATTATAGTGATGGTTTCGGCGTCTGCGCCGAGCCAGACCACGCCGCCCAAACTCGTGCTTCCGCCCGCTCCTGAAGGTGTGCTGATACAGCAGGATGTGCCTTACCTGGACGCCGACCGCTCGGAGAAGCTCGACCTCTACCTACCTGCGAACCGCCCCAAGGACGCCCGTTCTCCGGCCGTGGTGATGATTCACGGCGGCGGCTGGACCGGCGGCGACAAGGCTGAGGGTCGGTCATTCAATATATGTACTACACTCGCGAAGGCGGGCTATGTCTGCATCAGCATCAACTACATTCTGACCAGGGGCGAGTGCTGGCCGACCAATGTGCGCGATTGTAAAAACGCGGTCCGTTTCCTGCGGGTGAATGCGGAAAAGTACGGTGTGGATGTGGATCATATCGGGGTCATCGGTGGGTCGGCAGGCGGGCATCTCGCGTTGATGGTGGGGTACACAAACAAGGTTCCTTTCCTGGAGCCGGCGTCGCCCTATCCAGGAGTATCTGACCGAGTAGACTGCGTTGTGGACATGTACGGCATCACGAACCTGCTTACGCGCTGCAAGACGGATGAGAAGGGCAGTCCTACCGGTGCGCTCATCACGTCGTCCGGCTGCCTCGCAACAACCCGCGAAGAAGACCCCGATACCTGGAAGCTCGCCTCACCGGTCTATCACATTACCAAGGCTAGTCCGCCGACGCTGATACTGCAAGGCGATGCAGATACGACGGTAGATCGGGATCAGTCAACAGAGCTGGCGAACAAGCTGCGCGAGTGCGGAGTGGAGCACGAGTTGATCATCCTGCCGGGCATTGGCCACACCTTTGATCTTCAGTCATGGGCGCACAAACCGTTGCCTCAAGATCTCAGGCCGGTGGTAACCAGCTTCTTTGATAAGCATTTGAAGCATAAGTAACCGAAATGTGCGGAGGAACTTTCTCGCAGGGTTGGAATAGTGAGATTACCCGAAACCGATTGAGCAGAATGTATGATTTCCGGTGGTACTGAATGGTAGCAGAAACGAAACCGATAGCATTGGATAACGAACTTGTGGCAGAGCAGCGTGAGTGGGTGCTCATGCTCACAAACGTCATCCTTATTGTACTCTCTGTTACGGTGCTGGCTGTGCAGGTGAAGTTCAGCCACGCCGCACCTGGAGATCAGGTCTATACGACTTCAGGGGTGATAGTGCTGTCAGCCATGGTCTCGCTTCTGCTATTGCGTATGGATAGGTACTCTGCAGCGGCGCACCTCGTGGTAGGCATGACCTTCGCCGGTATATGGTATGCCAATATTCACGTTGCCTCTAATGTGGATGTAAAGTCGGAGTCGGTCTATATCATAGCCGCACTTGCTCTTCCTGCCCTTCTGCTTGGCAGATGGTGGACCGTAGCATACGGGACGGCCTCTGCACTGTGCTTTGGGTATATCACCGCCATGCTCGTTCGCAAAGCTCATGTGTCTTCTGACACGGCGCTTGGTTTCGCACTGGACAATGTGGTGGCGGTCGCGTTCATGGTCTACTTTTTTGTACTCATCTCCCTCATCTACGAACGCGCCATAGACAGAGTCAGGTCTCTGATGGATGAGCAGCGTGAATCCATTGTCACGCTGAAGGAAATGGCCGTGAAGATTGAGGAGAACGAGCTGCAGAAGAGACATTTCTACCGCGAAACGATATACAGCGTGACCGGCGGCAAACTGGGCATTTGCGACGAGAGTGATGTTGCCTACTATCTCGAACATGCCGATTTCTCGCTGAGTCTGCCGGATTCTTCACATCTGTCCTCAGCCCGCCACAGTCTATCGAAATATTGTCTTGACGCGGGTATCCTGCCCATTGACACAGAGGACTACGTGCTGGCGGTGGGTGAGGCCCTCACAAACGCCCTGAAGCACGGTGGCAGCGGTGAGGTGCATGGCGGGAGAAACGAGGTGAATCTCTGGATGGCAGTGACGGATCACGGGGTGGGCATTGAATCGCTCATACTCCCGCGTGCGTTGCTGATGAAGGGGTTCTCCACCGCGCCGTCACTTGGAATTGGGTACACGATAATGCTGGATTCTTGCGACCAGTTGCTGCTGCAAACCGGCCCATCCGGTACCACGGTGGTGTTGATCAAACGCCTGGCGCCCGTGCGGAAGGTCTCGCTGGAGATGCTGCCGGACACCTGGTAGTCTACTTGCCGCCTCGAACGCGAAATCTTGCGCATCAACCCCGTTTCTGGTACACTCTGCGGATAACTAGCCTGGATCATTCAGGAACTGAATAATCCAGGGCCTTCAGAGCATTATTCACGATGTCCGTGAATAATGCGGACAACTAACAATCAATTGGAGGTCTGTATGTCTGGTTTCAACGGACTTGGAATGAACTTGGGTAACCTCTCGCGGCTGTCGTCTGCAAAGACGCGGTCCATCAGCCCGGAGAACTTCAACGGCGAGAAGGGCAAGGCGGGCATGGCGACCGAGGGCACCGGTGCGGGATGTGCGCGCGACCTGGGCCAGGGTTGGAAGATATCGCCGTCCATCAGGATTCACCCGGGCGAGGTTCGCGTACTTGCGGACATTGACGGGCCGGGCGCTATCCAGCAGATATGGATGACACCAACGGGCCATTGGCGCTTCAGCATCATCCGCATCTACTGGGACGGCGAGGAGACCCCATCGGTCGAGTGTCCGGTGGGCGACTTCTTCGCGTGCGGCTGGCAGAAGTATGCGCAGATATCCTCGCTGCCGATCTGCGTGAACCCTGGCAGCGCGTTCAACTGCTACTGGGAGATGCCCTTCCGCAAGCGCTGCAAGATCACCATGACCAACATCGCGGCGGAGGACATGGTCGTCTACTACCAGATCAACTACACGCTCACCGAGGTTCCTGAGGACTGCGCGTATTTCCACGCTCAGTTCCGGCGCGTGAATCCGCTGCCGTACAAGGATGTCTACACGATTGCGGACGGCATCAAGGGGCAGGGGCAGTTCGTCGGCACGTACATGGCGTGGGGCGTAAACAACACCGGCTGGTGGGGCGAGGGTGAGATCAAGTTCTTCATGGACGGCGACGGCGAGTTTCCGACGATCTGCGGCACAGGCACCGAGGACTACTTCTGCGGGTCGTACAACTTCGACGTGGGCGCGGCGAACGGCGGCTACCGGGAGTTCACCACGCCGTATGCCGGGCTTCCGCAGGTGATCAGGCCGGATGGTCTGTACCAGAGCCAGCAGCGATTCGGCATGTACCGCTGGCACATCATGGACCCGGTGCGCTTCGAGCAGGATCTGAAGGTGACGATCCAGGCGCTGGGGTGGAGGAGCGGTGGGCGGTATCTGCCCGCGCAGGATGACATGGCATCGGTGGCGTTCTGGTATCAGTCCGAGCCGCACAATGCGTTCCCCGCGCTCCCGGAGAAGGACGCACTGGAAGTGATCTGAGGGGAAGTGATCAGTCAACAGTGAATGGTGAGCAGCGGGGAGGGAGGGCGAGTGACCGCCTGTCCTGAGGCGGTCGAAGGACGCGAGCCGTATCGGAGAGTCCGCCTGCCATCCCCCGCCCCCAGCCGATTCTCCCAGGCGTCTAATCCTGTCCAGGCCGCCCACCGGGACAGAGAGAACGCACACTGCTGTCATCACGGAGGATTCCGGGGTGGCTTAGGAGTACTAGGAAGATGAGGATAGCTTCGTGTTAAGGAGATAGCATGCCTGGTTTTGAGCAGTTGGAGATCAGCATTCCTGCACACCGCAACCAACACCTTTTCGCAGACCATTACCTGAACGAGGTTCTGCCGACTCGTACACAGTGGCAGTCGCTGAAGGACGCTGCAAGTAAAGCTATGGAAGAGATCGCTGCGATCTTCAGCAGCTTCATTCCCTCAGACATCGAGGCACAGACCGAGGATGAACTGGTCAAGAAGATACTGCAGAAGCTCGGCCATACCTTTGAGGTGCAGGCGTCGCTGAGAACATCGGACGGCACAAAGACACCAGACTATATCTTCTACCGCGACATCGAGGCACAGAACGCCAACAAGAAGAAGACTCTCACCGACGCGCTGCCCAATCAGGGCGGAATCGCCGTGGGTGACGCCAAGTACTGGAACCGTCCGCTGGACATCGCAGTCAAGCAAAGCGCTACCGATAATCTCTCCAACAAGAACCCCTCCTACCAGATCGCTTTCTACATGCAGCACAGCGGCGTGGATTGGGGCATCCTCACCAACGGCAAGCAATGGCGGCTCTACCATAAGGACACCGCCCACAAGCTAGATCATTTCTACGAGGTGGACCTGGACGAACTAGTCAAGTCCGCCGATGTGGAGAGGTTCCTTTACTTCTTCGCATTTTTCCGAAGGGCTGCTTTCGATGACGGACCGCTCTCAATCGCCGCACTTCTGCGGGAGAGCGCGGACTATGCGAGGAACGTCGGGGATAGCCTGAAAGATCAGGTTTACTATTCTCTGCGTCACATCGCGCAGGGGTTTCTGGACTATCCGGGCAACAAGCTGAAGCCGAAGCCGGAGATACTCCCGGACATATACGAGAATTCCCTGATTCTACTCTACCGGCTGATCTTCATTCTCTACGCCGAGGCGCGGGAACTCCTGCCGGTGAGAGAGAACCAGCAGTACCGCGAGACGTACAGCCTTCACGCCGTCAAGCAATCCGTAGCGCTGGACGTGAAGACCGGCAAACGTCTGCTCGCGGGCAGCGCTCTTCTGTGGCCGAAGCTCCAGTACCTTTTCAAGGCCATCAACGACGGCGACCCTCCGCTCAGCGTTTCCACCTTCAATGGAGGCCTATTCGATCCGAAGAAACACGAATTCCTCACCAAGTATACCGTCGGGGACGCGCACCTTCAGCAGGCCATTGACAAGCTGGCGCGAGTGAGTAATGAGTTCGTAGATTATCGCGACCTGGCAGTTCAGCACATGGGCACGATATACGAAGGGTTGCTGGAATACCGCCTGCAGCCGATAACCGAGCCGGAAGTCGGCTGGGACATCGAACTTGTAAACGACAAGGGCGAGCGGAAGGCCAGCGGCTCCTACTACACGCCGGATTACATCGTCAAGTACATCGTGGAGAATACCCTCGGCCCGGTGCTGAAGCGCGCCGTCGCGAAGAAGAAGGACGATGCCGCGAAGATTCAAGCTGTGCTCAGCGTGAATGTGCTCGATCCCGCTATGGGCAGCGGGCACTTCCTGGTTGAGGCTACCGAGTTCATCGCGCGGTTCCTGGTTGATATTGCGGTCGTTCCCCAGGACAAGACGCCGGAGGAAGCCGACCTGGCGTTCTGGAAACGGCGCGTTGTGCAGGCTTGCGTATACGGCGTTGACCTCAATCCTCTGGCGGTGGAGCTTGCCAAGCTCTCTCTTTGGCTCATCACCGTGGCAGAGGACAGACCGCTTTCGTTCCTGGATCATCACCTCCGGCCGGGCAACTCGCTGGTCGGCGCGCGGCTGGAGAGTCTGACAGTGGGCGCTGCTACCAAGAAGCGGAAGGTCAAGAAAGAAGAAACGCAGATATCCCTCTTCACCGATAGCGACTTCACGCAGCGGATGTCCAAGGCTATCGGGTTCATGGAGTTTATCGAAACAAACGACGCAGCGGACGTTGCCGGGGTGAAGGCGCAGGAAGAGGCGTATAAGGAGCTGAGAGAACAACTGGCGGACAAATACGCCCGCGTGTTGAACATGGTAACAGCCGTTCAGCTTGGCATGGCGGTCAAGCCGGAGCATCAGGCTATCATGTCAACCTATGTTTCCAGTCGCACTGCCTTCCGTGTTCCTGCACTGGAGGCCGTGCTGGATGAGGCGGACGGGTTAGCGAACCGCGAGCATTTCTTCCACTGGGAGCTAGAGTTCCCGGAGATCTACTTCGATCACTTCGGGCGTCCGCTTGGCGATGAAGAAGCGGGTTTTGAGGCCGTTGTCGGCAACCCTCCGTGGGAGCGGATCAAGCTGCAGGAGAACGAGTTCTTTGCCGGGCGGGATAAGGCCATCGCTCTGGCTCCCACGGCGGCGAAGAGGAAAGACATGATAGCGGCGCTTCAGACTGAGAACCCTGAGCTGTGGAGCGAGTACGAATCGGCGCGCGCCAGGTCGGATAATCTGCTCTCTTACACGCGCAACTCGGGGTACTATCCGCTCATGGGCCGGGGCGACACGAATCTTTACGCGCTCTTCGCGGAGAAGGCGCTTCAGGTTATGGGAAAGACGGGCCGCGCGGGCCTGCTGGTTCCCAGCGGAATAGCCACTGATGATACCACCAAGGCATACTTCCAGCATCTCGTCAGCGATTCGATGCTGGACCAACTGCTGGACTTCGAGAATAGGGACGCGATTTTCCCGGATGTGCATAGGAGCTTCAAGTTCAGCATCATTCTGATGACCGGACAGGCCGCGCCGCAGGTGAAAATACGCTGCGGGTTCTTCCTTCACAACATGAGGGAGATTAGCGACCCCGCGCGCATCTGCATGTTGACGCCTGATGATTTCCGACTCTTCAACCCGAACACCCTTACCACGCCGATCTTCCGCCGCAGCAGGGATGCGGAGCTTACCCGCAAGATATACAAGGCCGCCCCGGTGCTTGTGGACAAGAACGGTGGTGAGGAGTCGAACCCGTGGGGGGTTAGCTTCCTCCGCATGTTCGATATGACGAACGACTCAAACCTGTTCAAGACCGCAGCCGATCTGGAGAAGGACGGCTTCTGGCTTGGTGTGGGCAACGTCTACACGAAGGGCAGTACGAAGTACGTTCCTCTCTACGAGGGCAAGATGGTACACCATTATGACCACCGATATGCCGCTGCTATAACCGGAGAGGAGCGAATGATAGGCAACCAGGCGTCTGAGATCACACCGCTAGACCGGAAACTGGATGTTACCTTTACTCCTCTGCCCAGGTACTGGGTTCCTGCGGATAAAGTAGACTCCTCTAGTAGTTTCAGACTCGGTTTCAGGGACATAGCGTGCGCTACGAATATGCGTACTGCCATTGCAAGTATCATACCCCCCGTTGCTGCAGGCCATAAGCTCCCGCTGATTGTGATAGGCGATCGTGCTGAGTCCGTTCCATGCCTTCTGTCGAACCTGAATGCTATCGTTCTGGATTATATAGCTCGCCAGAAGGTCAGCAGCACAAACCTCTGCTTCTTCATCGTAGAGCAGTTCCCCGTTCTTCCGCCGGAGAGATACGAGCAGGAGTGGCAGGGTGTGAAGCTGGCAGACTTCATCAAGCCGCGGGTTCTGGAACTGTGCTACACGGCCAACGACTTGAAAGGATTTGCGGAAGACATGGGCTATACCGGCCCGCCGTTTGCATGGGACGAAGATCGGCGGCTTCACCTGCGTTGTCAGCTCGATGCGCTTTACTTCCACCTCTACGGCATGACTCGCGAAGAGGCCGGGGAGATACTGGACACCTTCCCGATAGTCAAGCGCCAGGACGAAGCGGCCCACGGATCATTCCGCACGAAAGACCTGATACTGGCATACTACAACGCCTACGCCGCCGGAAACATGAACGCGTGGGTGAAGGGATGACGTATTGCCAGGGTGGAATGGCTAAGGCAAAAAGATAGCAGGTCCGTGGTCGAAGGATCCCACCGACCAGCGGCTGCCGCCCATGGAGCGGCCTGCAATAGCTCCTGCGCAAGAGTGCTGGGAGCGGGGTAACAGAGAGTCTGGTGGTATATGCATCTGAAAAGCGTGAGTCTGCATCCGCAGGGATATCCGACTGCGGAGTTCTATCCTTTCAACCTTCCAATCTTCCACGAAACGAAGCGGCTGGACTTCGATACGCCGGTCACGCTGTTCGTCGGCGAGAACGGCACAGGCAAGTCCACTCTGTTGGAGGCGGTGGCGAAGAAGTGCGGCATACACATCTGGCGCGATCCTGAGCGGTGGAGGGTGGGCTACAACAAGTACGAGGCGACTTTCTACGAGCATGTGTCCGTAGAGTGGACGAACGGGCGCGTGCCGGGGTCCTTCTTCTCATCCTCCGTGTTCCAGGACTTCATCGAGATGCTTGATGAGTGGGCGACCAGCGACCCTGCGCAGTTGAAGCACTTCGGCGGGAAGTCGTTGGTGGCGCAGTCGCACGGGCAGGGGATAATGGCGTTCCTAAGCTCGCGGTGCAGCATCAGGGGGCTGTACCTGCTTGACGAGCCGGAGTCGGCTCTTTCGCCGAAGACGCAGATTCGGCTGCGAGAGATGATTACGGAGATGGCGGCGGCGGGGCACGCGCAGTTCATCATCGCCACGCATTCGCCGATTCTGCTGACATGCCCAGACGCCTCGATCTACAGCTTTGACCACACGCCCGTGAGGCCAGTGCGGTATCAGGACACGGATCACTACCGGATCTACAAGCGGTTCATGGAGCAGGGGGAGTAGGGCGCGCAAATTCGAAATCCGAAATCCGAAATTCGAAACATTGGGGAAATGACAAAAGGGGAAATGGACCAAACAAGACCCTCCGCGGCCGGCGTTTGCTGCTTGTTTCTTTCCCCTATTGCTCTTTGTTCGTGCTTAGTACTTCGAATTTGTCTGATCCGCAGTCCGCGTCTCCCGCTTGCTTCTTTCCCCCATTGCTTTTTGTTTCGTGCTTCGTGCTTCGAATTTCGAATTTGATTCTACTTCCAGTACATCACTTCCGGCGGGTTCTTTTCCGGTGCGGGAATAGGGCCTGCCGGGTAGCCCACAATAATCGGAGCGACCGCAACGTAGCCTTCGGGAATACCCAGTTCGCGCTTCACCTCCGGCGTGTTCAGCACGAAAGCTGAGAACCCGATCCAGCAAGACCCAAGCCCCAGTTCGCAGGCCGCCAGCATCATGTTTTCAGCCGCCAGCGTGCAGTCGGTCGTCGCGAGGGGGGAGGCATTCTTCGCGTAGATCACCACCAGCGCCGGAGCGTGGTAGAAGACGTTGAACTCTGGATTTGCGAAGTAATCGGCATATCCCGCCAGCCATTCCCACTCACCCACTTTACTGAGGAGAAACTGCCGCGTCCGTTCAGAGTAGTCATCCAGCACGGCGGCATCCTGAATCACGCCGAACACCCACGGCTGCTGGTTCATGCCGGTGGGGGCTTGCACGGCGGCGGCGATGATCTTCTCGATCTTGCTTTTCTCCACCGCATCCGGCTTGTACGCCCGCACTGATCGGCGCGCATTTATAACATCCATTAGTTCCATTTTCGTCCTCCGTTGGTTGGCAGTGTACCTGTTCCTCACTATATTAGCATACCCATTCCAGTGCAATGCAAGCATTAACGCCGAGAATTGTGCAGGGACATTCTCGTCTGCGGCGAATATTCTGAATGGATAGGGCAGACCAACGAACAGGAGATGTGATGATTGTAGACAAGAAGATCAAACGCAAACTTGAACTGGCGCTGGACCAGTATCGGGCGCTGGTATATGAAGTCGTTGCGGACGTACCGATGCGGATCGCGGAGACTCAGGATCACCTCAGAAATCCAGCGGCGACTGACGGCTTGGAATGGCGTGATGCCAATAAGGGGCCATCCTGGGGCAAGTCATGGGGCAGCGCTTGGTTTCGGGGTAGTGTAGTGTTGCCGGAATGCTGCGATGGACAGGAAGTTTTCGTTTGTGCGAAGACCGGCGCCGTTGAGACACTGTTGTTTGTTGACGGCATTACACGCGGTCTGCTTGATTCCTACGCGGTCGGCGATAAGGAACTGCCTCATCACATAGCGAAACTGGTATCCGCGAGCGGTAAAGCGGGTCAGCGTATCGAGATCGCCATTGAGGCCTATGCGGGACATCCGTGTGTGGCAAGTAATCCACGTGGTCTTGGGTTGGCGGATGTATCAGATGAGTCTCGCTACCGCCGGACGTTTGAGCGCGTCCAACTCACGCTCTGCCGCCGAGACGTCAAGGAGTTCTACCTCGATCTGCGTGTGCTGCTGAGCCTTGCCGACTCATTGGATCAGGATTCTCTGCGCTACGGCAAGGTCATGGCCGGGCTTAGCAAGGTCTACTCGATAATCAGCCAGATTCCCGGCGAGGTAGCAGAGGCCAAATGGAGGCCTGCGCTGGTCAAGGCGCGCGAGGTGATGAAGCCGCTGCTGGACGCGCACAACGGCGACACTGCGCCATTCATGGGGTTGACAGGCCACTCGCATCTTGACACGGCCTGGTTGTGGACGTTAGACGAGACCATTCGCAAGGCTGCTCGCACGTTCTCAAACGCGCTGAACATGCTTGACCGGTATCCCGACTATCGGTTTCTGCAGAGCGCTCCTTGTCATGCGGACATGGTACGCGTGTACTATCCTGAGGTATTCGAGCGCATCGTCAAAGAGGTGAAGGCCGGGCGCTGGGAGCCGAACGGCGGGATGTGGGTGGAGCCGGACTGCAACATCACCTCAGGCGAGGCGATGATCCGCCAGTTCCTCCTCGGCCAGGCGTTCACTCAGAAATGGTTCGGCTACCGTTCGGACGCCTACTGGCAGCCGGATGTTTTCGGTTATTCGGCGGCTATTCCGCAGATCATGCGCGGATGCGGTGTGAAGTTTTTCCTCACCACCAAGCTTTCCTGGAATGATACCAACCAGTTTCCATACGATACCTTCCGCTGGAAAGGTTTGGACGGTACAGAGGTCATCGCGCATTTCAACACCATTCATGCGTGGCCCGATCCGAAGACGCTTATCGAGCAGTACAAGCGCGTGCTGCACAAGGACATCCAGGATCGCCGGTACTCCTCATACGGATACGGCGATGGAGGCGGCGGACCTCAGGATGAGATGATTGAGATTAGCTGCCGCGTGGCCGATCTGGAGGGTTGTCCCCGCTCACGACATATCTCCGTCAGCGAGTTCATGAACGATCTTGAACGCGACCTCGGCGAAAACTTGCCGTCATGGTCAGGTGAGCTTTACTTGGAACTGCACCGTGGGACGCTGACCTCCATCCACGGCATCAAGCGCGGCAATAGGAAGAGCGAACTGGCGCTGCGCGATGCCGAGTGGGCATGGTCGCTCGCCTCAGTCAAGGGCGGCGAATATCCTGCCGGACGCCTGCTCGATTTGTGGAAGGTGTTGCTGATAAACCAGTTTCACGATATTCTCCCGGGGAGTTCTATCACCGAGGTGAACGAGCGCGCGGTGAAGGAGCTTGACGAGTGCAGCGCTGATGCAGCCGCATTAGCCTGCGATGGTATCAGATCCCTGGGCGATAAGGCCGCTGATCGGATCACCATCGCAAACAGCCTGAGTTGGGGGCGTGACGGTGAGATAGTGATACCCGACCTGCCCGACGGCATGGCTCCTGAGGGCAGCCTGTTTGCGCAAGGCTATGAGGATGTGCAAGGCAAGCGCATGACCGCGGTGACCGGCGTGCAGAACGTGCCCCTGGGAGTCGTATCCACCGGTTTGGTCAAGCATCGTTTTACGACCGACCCACCGTTCGAGGTGGAAGGAGACACCATTGAGACGCCGTTTGCCTCGGTCCGCTTCGATGATCGTGGGCGGATAGTGAGCTTTGTGGACAAGAAAGCCGAGCGCGAGTTGGTCCAGAATGGCGGCGCGTTCAACACGTTCTGGATCGCCGAGGACATTCCGAATAGTTGGGACAACTGGGATATTGACGCAGATTACCAACTCAAGCTGGATGATTCCGCGAGCCTGATATCTCGTGAGGTCGCTTCCATCGGCCCACTCCAACTGCGCATCCGCAGCAAGTACAACATCGGCGAGAAGTCGGTTATAACTCAGGATATGGTGTTCCATAGCGGCACACCACAAGTGGATTTCGAGACGCTGGTGGACTGGCGAGAGACTCACAAATTGCTGAAGGCAGGCTTTGACACTACCATCGTTACCAACGACGCGCGGTTCGACATCCAGTTCGGGCATCTGCTTCGTCCGACGCACATGAACCTATCTACGGACCGGGCGCGGTTCGAGGTATGCAACCACAAGTGGACCGATCTATCCGAGCCGAAGTACGGCATTGCGCTTCTGAACGACTGCAAGTACGGGATCAGCGTACTCGGCGGCGGCATGAGGCTGACTCTGTTGCGAAGCGGGACTCATCCGGACTACCGTGGCGACAACGGTGTTCACCGGATTAACTACGCACTTCTTCCGCACGAGTGCGGTTTCTCGGTCGAGAGCGTGGTGCGCCCGGCATACGAGTTCAACGTGCCGGTGATAGCGGTACAGGGGTGCTCGGCAACGCACTTGTCGTTGGCGGAGGTCAGCGCGCCGGAGATCATCGTTGAGAGCGTAAAGCGAGCTGAGGACGGCGATGCGGTGATAATGCGCCTGTACAACGCGGACAGCGCGCACGTCAGGTGCCGTGTGGACTTCTGGATAGATGCCAAGCGGGTCAGCCTGACGAACATGCTTGAAGAAGTCGAGAAAGACCTGAATCTGTCAGGTGACGGCGTGGACCTGTCCTTCCATCCGTTCGAGATCAAGACGTTGCGAGTGGAAACAGGAGGTCGCTAGGCGTTTTTCGCGGGAGGGTTAAGGCATATCTGAGTGTGGGACTATTGCGACCAGTAGTTGCGAGGGTCGCGTTTCATGAAATATCGTCGGCGCGGGAGGGGCAGGGGATCTTCGACCCGCAGTCGCCAGGTGAGCAGGTCTTCAAGAAGCTCCAGCCGCTTCGGCTGGAGATCGGGCTTGTCGTACAGGTTCGCGACTTCCGAGGGATCATTGCGCAGGTTGTACAACTGCCCTTGCCCCTGCATGTCGAACACAAGCTTCCAGTCGCCCTTGCGGATCATACGCATGGTGCCGCTCTGGGTCCAGGAGTTCAGGCAGTCGCAGGCACCCCATTCCATTTCGGATTGCGGACTGCGGAGTGCGGAGTTCTCTGTTTCGGATTTCGGATTTCGGATTTCGGATTTGCCCGGAGTGAGCCCGTCCTCAAGCGGATTGCCGTCTTCCGGACTGGTGTAGTGCAGACCGCCGAAGCCGTGCTCGGCATAGGCGCTTGAGAACTCATCTGTTGGGTATTCTTGCCCGGTCAGCATCGGCCACAGGCTTCTGCCCTGAACGCCGTCGGGAAGCGGAATGCCCGCCGCCTCGCACAGCGTGGGCATAACGTCCACAATCGAGACGTGCGCGTCGTGGGGTCGTGCGTTCGCGTTGATCCCCGGCCCAACGAACTGAAGGGGTATGCGGGTGAGGGCTTCCGGCAGTTCGGGCCCCTTGCGCATCAGGCCGTACTCGCCGACGAAATCGCCGTGATCGGATAGGAAGACGATGATCGTGTACTCCCGCAAATCTCTGTCGTCCAGGAACTGCACGAACCGCTGAACCTGGTCGTCTATCAACCTCAGCATCCCGAGGTAGTTTGACCGCGCCCTCTGCAGAGTCTCCTCGAAGTCCGGGAACGCCTTCTGCAGGGACTCCCGGCACCACTGGAACTTGAACCCCTTGGCCTCCAGATCATCAGCGTCGGTTCGGCACTGCGGCAGCGACTCGGGCGGGAACATGGAGTAGTACGGCTCCGGGACTTGGTACGGGTTGTGCGGCTCCGGGAAACTCAGCCAGAGCAGGAACGGTTTCTGTTTCACCGTCTCCAGCCAGTTCTGCGCCTGAGTGACCAGTCGGTGGGGGATCTGGCGCTCCACGGGGAACGGCGTCGGTTCCTTCGACATGTGGAAGTGCGTGCCCTCCAGGAACTCGTCGAACGCCTTGTCGTCGCTGGTGCGATCATCGTCGTGGATGCCGAGGTGTCCGCACTCATACCAGAAGTCCGCCTTGTCCGGCGTGAGGTGGGAGTGGTTCTTCCCGCAGAGACCGGTGGTGTATCCATGCTTGCGGAACACGTCGAACAGGTCTTCGGAGTAGTACATGTCCTCGATGTTGTGGTTTGTGCGGACGTGAGTCGCGCTGGGGTATCGCCCGGTGAGCATGCTGATGCGCGCCGGGACGCAGGCAGGCATGGAAGTATACGCGCGGTTGAACCACGTACCCCGCGCCGCAAGCTTGTCCAGAAACGGCGTGGTGTCCAGTGCAAACCCCTCGCGCTGTGAGCAATCCGCCCGCTGCTGGTCGGTCATAATGATGACGATGTTCGGTGTGGCTGCCACCTTCTAGTTCCCCGGTTTCTTGCCGAAGTTGGCCTTGACCATCGCCAGCAGTTGGTTGGCGGTGACAACTTCCGTGTCCGGTGGGAGGAGGTCAATCGTCCGCTTCACGGCTTCCATCGGGCCGCCGGATTTGCCGTATGACCAGGCATGAACGTTGATCAGCGCATAGCTCCCGACGTCCGTCTTGGGCGAGGTCGGCATCTTGGCTATCTCGCGCGACAGGTCGTCCGGTCCCTGGATGCCTTCCCAGAGAACGAACTTGTACGCTAGGCAAGGCTTGTCGTTGAGGAAGAACACCGATCCATTGCGTCGGTGGTAGGGCGAGTAGTCCTTGTAGATCATGGCGGTTACCTCGGGCAATTCGAGGAGCGAGATCGCCTCGGTCATATCGCCCTCATTGGCGTTGAGCGTGCTGACGATGTTGAGGTCGGACTTGCGCAGGAACCCGGCTGCCTGCTTCGCGATTGCCTGGCGGTCGGTTTGGAAATGCAGGAACGTGTAGCCCGGCGCGCCGGGACCGGTCACGAAGCTGTCGTTCGGCGTTGCGGTTGAGTAGAACTGCTCCAGAACTCTTGGCGCGACATCCGAGAGGATAGGGGACATTTCCCACGACATCGGGAACCGGCCCCGCAGTGGGCTTCCCCAGAACGACTTGTCGGTGACGAATCCTCCGCACAGCACCTGGATGTTGTCCCCGTCGCTCATGACGAACCCGACGTATCGCTTACCGTCCTGCGCCTTCAACGGCTTGTCCGCCGGACGTTTGATCTTGGCCGGCAGGGTCTGCAGCACGGACAGGTTGAGGCACCAGTCCGCGGGGACCCCCGTGCCGTTTCCACTGCTGATGTCTTTGACCCAGCCGAACTCGTCCGGCCCCCAGCCGTAGACCAGCGCTTCCGGCCCGAGTTCGCGCGTCACCTGTGTTCGGAAGGCAGAGTCGGAATCGCCGAATACGAAGCTGTTCCGCGCAACGGCCAGGTCTCGGAGGTTCGCAGGCTTGGAGATCGCCTGGTTCACGAGGGTGCCGTGCTTGAAGAGGTTCTTGTACTTGGGGAAGGCGGACTTCTCGTCCATTCCGCGCACGTCCAGCAGGATGGACAGTCCCTTCTCCTTCGCCTTGTCGAGCAGCGACTCGTCCAGCGCGACGCCCTGCATAGGCCCGCACAGTGATTCTGCGACGTTCAGACTCTCAGTGCCAAGCTTGAAGACGATGGCGCCCTTGACCTGCGGACGGAACTCCTTCAGCAGATCCCATGCCGTCGAGATTTCACGGATAGTCGCGCCTTCGCTGACCAGGCGATTGAGCTGTATCTCGTACATGCCGCCCGCCTTGAACCATATCTTCCGGTCTTTGTTCGCCGCCGTCAGCCCCTGCAGCGTTTGAGCGAGAACTTGCTCGGCCTGATTCATCGTCGCGGGGTCAATGACGTATATATGCAGTGGTTTCACGGTAGCTCCTGGTTTGTTCGGCGCTGCGGATGCCGTCACGGCGCACATCAACAACAAAATGAATACAAATGCTTTCACAGAAGTTCCTCTCAATCCGAAACATAGACAAGCCGATCATCCATCCAAGCGAGTTCATGTGTCACTCATCACTCATCAGAACGAGAGCAGTACCTGCCAGATGAACATGTTGCCCAGTGCGTCCACTTCTTCCCAGATTCGTCGAGCCAGGTCCACGTCGCCGGGGATCGGGTTTGGGAGTTCTTTGAGCTTTTCTTCCCACGGAATGCACACACCAGCGCGGACTCGTCCCTCCGGAATGGCGGTAGCGCCGGCATCTTGCCGGCTTTCCGTAGCCGCCGGGACGGCAGCGCTACCGCCGGAGTAGGTGCCGTACTCTCGCGTGAACTCTGTCATCGCGCAGAGGTTTTCGATTGACGTATCGTTCTGCATGATCGCGCTCGCGTCCATGATATACCCGCCGTCCCGCGCTACGCCGTCAATCACCGCCTTGCACCGCTCGCGGACCTGATCGGGCGTGCCGTATGCCAGCAGGAAGTTCGGTATCCCGCCACTCAGGCAGAACTTGTGCCCGAGCTTCTTGTGGGTCTCGAAAATGTCGCCGCGATCCACGTGGTAGACGATGCTCTTGTCCGGCAGCTCGGCGAACGAATCCAGATGATGGCCCCAGTCGCCCTCCGCATAGAAGAGCGTCTGCCGACCGTTCCGCCAAAGCTCTTCTATGATCGGCTTGACCGTCGGCCAGTAGTGCGACTCGAACTGCCCGGCCGAGACGAACGGCACGCATCCCCGGTGCATCCAGAATCCGATGGGGACCGTTCCGCTCGGATCGGAGGAGGTCAGCGCAACGTTGTACATGTGCGGCATCAGCGCCTCGCAGGCCGCCAGAACCTTGTCCGGCTGGGTCATCATGTCCAGGGTGAGGCCGATGTACCCGCGCAGCTTGTCGCCGATGATGTCCAGAGGCGCTTTGAAGATACCGGCGATGGCGCCCGGCATTCCGCATTCCGTGCGCAGAGCCTCGCCCTGCGGGCCGAACGCGGTGAAGTACTGGAGCATTGCCATCCCGCCCTTCACCAGCGCAAGGTTGTTGCGGTACAAGCTCTCCCCTCGCCTGTTATCGGGAGAGGGGTTGGGGGTGAGGGTTCCGAGGATATCCGCGCTCACCCTGGGCAGCCACACGTTGTAGAGGAACCCTGTGGGGTCGTCTATCAGCGCGTCGTACTCGTCCTCCTTCATGAAGGACTCATCTTCCTCCGGCTCGCGGTACTGGAATCCCGTGTCAGGCGGGATGTCTATGCCCGGGACGCCGTAATACTTCAGGCCGATAGCCTGGGTGAGCCCGGTCCACACGTAGACCATGTTGCCCACGACCGCGTCCCAATCGAAGTCCGCCGCGCATTTCCTGGCCGCGATGAACGCCTTGTTGAAGTCATGCGTCACTTCCTGGCAGGTGAACCCGGCGTACTTGGCCGTAAACTCCGCGACGAACGGACGGATCGGCACCTTGTCCGGCTTCTCGTTCCGCATAGCCGTGGTGTATCTCGCCAGCCGCTCGGCGTATAAGGCTTCGTTGTTCATAGGTTCTCCTTACTTGTACAAGACCTGCAGGGTGGTCGGCTTGCTGATCCCGTCGAGGGTGACAGTCTCGCCCATGAATCTGGTGTAGTTTTGGCCATAGACGAGCACCTTGCGGATCGGTGCGTGAGTCGGATGTCTCAGCGTGATCATGATCTTCTTGGGTGCGTTTCTCGTCGGTGGTGTCAGCTTGAGGGAGATGCTCTTCTTAGCGACCTGCGACGTGATAACAGCGGACACATCGCCGAACCGTGTAGGCGCGGACATGATCTTCACGCTCTTGCCATTTGCCAGCCACGCGCGCGGGATAGCCTCGCCGATGCGCAGGGTGTCGCCGTCCTCGCGCAGGATCATGTGCCTGAGCAGGCGCAGTTGCTGGGTGGCGGAGTACAGGTGCGGCAGGGTCCAGTAGTTCGCACCGGTGACGATGCTGGTACACTCGACGCCTGAGTAGGTTTCCCTGGTCATTCCGTAGGCCAGCATGCTGTAGAAACCCAGGATGACCTTCCGAGGATCACCGCGCCTGAGCTGCGTCATCAGATAGCCGTAGGTGTAGGCGTGGTCTATCCCGCCGGCCTGGAACTTGCACAGCCCGGCGATGAGGCCCTGCTTCTGCTCCATCAGGTCGGTGAACAGGTAACTGCGCTTGTCGGTGGCGGGCAGGAACTCGTTCTCCAGCAGGCATCCGGTGGTCAGGCCGTAGTAGTCGCCACCGGTGTAGTTGCTGTCCTTCAGCAGGCGATGGGTCTCCGGCTCCAAGGGCAGGTACTTGCGACCATCCTTCTCAAAGACCGCGGCGTCCATGGATGCGAGGATATCGGCGCGGTATGCCTTAGCTTCTTTGGCAATCCCGTCGGCGTCCTCGGTCATGCCGATGGCGTTCAATGCCTTTGCTGCGTTTTCCAGACCGATGCAGCAGTAGGTGTCCGAGAAGTAGTCATAGACCGGCGCGGCATAGTCGCAGTACGCGCGGAACTTGATAAGGCCCTTGAGCACGCCATCCCTGGGCGCATCGGCGCGCTTGCGGATGATCCAGTCCGCCGCGCGGAGCATATTGCCCGACACCCGCTTGAGCCAGGCTTTGTCGCCGGTGTAGTTGTAGTGCTCGGTCATCGCCAGCAGGAGCGAACCCATGTCCGGCAACCCGAAGTTCTGCGAGTACAGACCGTCCGGCTCCTGGAAATGCAGGATCGAATCCAGGTATAGCTCAGCCTTGTCGTGCAGGCCGTACATGTCCAGCGCGATGCAGTGGAGGGTGCAGCTATACCCATAGTTTTCTTCGTAGAAGCCCACGCCGTCGTGCGGCTCGTAGATGCCGTTGATCTTGTCCACATCGAGTTGTGAGTACGCGAGCCACGCCCTGTACGCATCCATCACTCGCTTTTCCGGAACCTCGAACCGCGTTCCCCTGGCGATATACGCATTCCAGTAGTCCATGGCGACGTACCCAGTCAAGTAGTCTCGAGACGGACGTATCGCCTTCTCAGGTGGCCCAATGATGATCTGCTGGGCATCGTCTCCGCTCGGCCACTGCATCTTCAGGAAGACCATGCCCGTTCGGGGGATGTTGTCCCTTGGCCCGAGTGGAAACTTCATACGGTTACCATTGGCGACGAGCGTGACGTACTCCGGTACCTTGGCATTCTTGACCAGCGCAACGGCATTGAACCATATGTACAGCCAGAGCGGCTTGTCCGGGCTCATCCCCTCCGACCAGCCCCAGGCCGCCTGGCGGTACTCCACGCCATCGTGTCGCGTCGTCAGATTCAGCATCGGGATATACCCGTCCCGCAACTTCCGCGTGATGAGGGTCTTCTCGTCGCCGAACGGGATATTCTTGTCGCCGATCTCGATCCACGCCACAGGCGGCTGATTGTAGTTGAGCTGCATCCGCCCCAGGTGGTCAAACGCGATGTCCACCGGATGCTCTGGGACGCCGATTGCTTCCTTGGGGTACTTCATCCGGGGATAGTATCTGGAGATCTTCTCGTAGGACGTGTCTTCCTTGCCCTGAAGCTCGATGATCCCAACCGGGTCCATGTCTGCTTCACGCAGCTTCTTGCGTTCTTCCGGCGTCATCGCGAGCGCGGTTGCAGGGGTGTTCTCTACCCTTATGTCGGCGACCTGGGATGTTACCATCGGGCCTCGGTCGGAGTAATCGTTCTCCAGCTCAGGGTTGGCGAAAGGCGCGACTCCGCGTCCGTAGCCCTTGCCAACTACTAGAGTCGCAGGAGCCTGGCGGAACTCGTCCGGTCGCGGTATGACGCGCAGGCACTTCCAAATCTTGCCATCCAGCACCCAGTAGCGGAGGCAGTCTTTGCCTAGTTGGATGCGGACGTCGTGCCATCTGTTGAGATCGCACGGGTCCAGGTAGGTTTCGAGGGTAGAGCCGTCGCGGGTCTCCACCGCGTAGAAGCACGCGCCGCCCGCGGGACGGCTGATGACGCCCATCTGGCACCAGTTGCCGCCGTCCCAGACGACGAATAGCGAGGTACACCACGTAACGCCGCCCGGGCTGGAGGGTTTGATCCGCGTTGACACAGTGATGTTGTCCGCGCCGAGCGGCCTGGCGATGTGGGCATAGGTGTTCACATTTGCGATGATCTCCGCCGAGCCGTCTCGGATGGTGATGCTGTTGCCTTCTGAACAGTGCATCTGCCACGCGGGGTTCATCTTGCCATCGGTGAAGGCTTCGCGAAAAGGCATCGGTGCAGGCTTGCACGCGGGGCCGATAAGCAACATAGAGAGTACAACGAGTAACATGCTTCTGGGCATACCGTATATTCTCCTTGACGGGGATATCTGATATTACTCCGCGCACGAGTCCGATTCCTGCGATGATGTGAGCCTGCGCGCCCAACGGCATACTTCAAGCCGCGCGATAATAAATGCGCAAAGAGCAAGAAAGTACTTGACATATCGAAAAAATGCGATATAATTCTCACATGATGTGGTAAATACATCACAGAGGAGGATCAATCATGCGTCATTTGCGCTGGCTTTCGTTGTTGGGATTCCTGGGATTGTTGGGACACTTCACTGAATATTCTATGTTCAAGGCGATGTTCGGATTCTTCGTTTTCATCGAGCTGTTTTGGTACGACGAGAGGACTGAGGCGATTTTCAAGCAGGCTGCGTCCATTACTTTTGTAGTCACCACGATTACCCTAACAGGCACTTTTGTCTACCTTGCGGTGGCGCTTGGGCCGGGACTGAGAAACGCAAGCCACCTGAATCTTGTCCGAAGTTTTGCGCAGGCTCTTGCGACCACCTACATTCTCAACCTGGTGGTATTTGCGTTTACGTACTGGCTCTATGAAGCGCGAGGGTTCCGAGAATGAAAACTCGAATGCCGGAACTCAGAGCGCGACACGGACTGACACAGGATCAGCTTGCGAAGCTGGTGGGCGTGCAGCGGGAGACTATCGTACACCTGGAGAAGGGTCGGTATAACCCTTCTCTCAGGCTTGCGTACAAAATCTCCCGCGCTCTGCAGAGCACGACCGAGGAGGTATTCAGTTTCGATGACGAGGACCGATAGAACTACTTAGCGCCGACCTGCTCTGTGCCAAGGTTCTTGAATATGTAGAGTCCTTGCTTGCCGGGAGCGACTACGTCCAGCCTGCCGTCGCCGTCCAGGTCCGCGATCTGCATGAAGATGCCCGTGCCTGAGTGTCCGGGGACCTTGCCGTAATCAATGACTACCTTCGTGAACGACTCGCCGTTCCACTTGAAGTAGAAGAGTCCGCAGATGTCCGTCTCGCCTAGCTCATGGCCGTTGTGCGCGCGGTAGCGGTTACCGGTTACCAGTTCGCCGCGACCATCGCCGTCAATGTCTACCCACTGCATCTCGTGGTACTGTGAGAAGAATGGATCAATCGGGTGCTTGGTCCAGACCCGCTTGTCGCCGTCCATCTTCTGGGTGTAGTAGTCCAGGCCGTATCCGTGAGCCTGGCCGACGATGATCTCGTTTACGCCGTCGTTGTTCACGTCTTCCACGAGGATAGGCACGCTAGCGCTTCCGAAGCTGAAGTCAGCATGGAATTTGTACTCGCCGGTCAGAGGGTCGCCGAGCGGCTCCCACCAGCCGGAGTTGTTGATGAAGCAGCCTTTGCCGTTGCCCATCAGGTCGCCGAATCCCAGACCGTGGCCCTGAGAGACAGTGGTGATCTGATACTTCTTGAACTGCCCTGTGCCTTTACCCGCCTTGTCGCGTATCAGCTTGAAAATGCGAATCGGACCGCCGGGGGTGTTCGGCACAAACTCGACCTCGCCGTCGCCGTCTACGTCCCATGCGCGGGTGGTCTCGATGCTGCCGACTTTCTCGATACTGTGAGTCGTCCACTCAACCGGCTGGCCTTTTGGGTTTTCGCGCCAGTAGAGCGTATTACCCCAGAAACCGCCGGTGACGAAATCCATATACCCGTCGCCGTTAATGTCCATGGGGATGGTGGAGAAATCGTCGTAGTATTCACCCTGCGGCGCAAGGTCGCATATCTTGTGCTTAGTCCAGTTCGGCGCTTCGTACCATGATGTGCCGCACACTATGTCCAGCTTGCCGTCATTGTTGACATCGAAAACGCCGGCGGATTCATATGTGCCGGAGTCCAGTTTGGTCTTCCACCACTCGATACGCCTTATGCTCATCGGCTTGGTTTCAGCGGATGACGCTAGTGCATAGCTGGTCAAAATAAACGCGGTCAGGAGCATTGTAAATAGTAACGATCTGCGCATTTGGGTATTTTTCCTCTCTTTTGGTCAAGTACAGGTTGATAAACCGTTCGCCCGGATGTTATTATTGCACGTAGAGCAAGTGGGTGCAAGTGTGCGGATAGGGATTCTCGAGTAGGAGTACGAGTACGAGTACGAGTGGGGGACTGCTATGACACCTAGAGAACGAGTTTTGAGAGCAGTGCAATTCCAGGACACGGATATCGTCCCATACCACGTGACGTTTACCGTCCCGGCGCGTGAGAAGCTTGCGGCGTACTACGGCGACTCCGACTTTCAATCGAAGATCGGCAATCACTTTGGATTTCTGTATCGCGGGGCCGATGCGCCGTGCGTGGAGATCGAGCCTGGCTATGAGCGCGACGCGTGGGGGGTGATCTGGAACCGCACGGTGGACAAGGACATCGGCTGCGTGGAAAACTGCGTTCTGCCCGAGCCATCGCTGAAGGGCTGGGAGCCGCCCGCGCTGGACAAGTTGCAACTGAAGCGGTTGTTCCAGGCCCGCGCCGCTGAGAGCCAGGACAAGTTTCGCATCGTGAGCCTGGGGTTCGCGCTCTTTGAGAGGGCATGGACCCTGCGCGGCATGGAGCAGCTTCTGATGGACATGATAGAGTCGCCGGAGTTTGTCCATGAACTCTTCGACCGCATCACCGAGTACAACCTGGCATTCATTGACACCGCGCTGGAATGCGACATAGACTGCATGAGGTTCGGCGATGACTGGGGTAGCCAGTCGGGTCTCATCATGGGGCCGACGCTCTGGCGCGAGTTTATCAAGCCGTGCATCGCGCGAATGTACAAGCGCGCGCGGGATGCCGGCAAGTACGTGATGATTCATTCCTGCGGCGATGTGGACGAGCTTTTTCCCGAACTGGTGGACATCGGATTGAACATATTCAACCCGTTCCAGCCCGAAGTGATGGACGTCTTTGAGACGAAGAAGGCATATTACGGTCGGCTGTCGTTCTACGGAGGCATCAGCGTGCAGAGACTCCTCCCGCACGGAACGCCGGACGATGTGCGCAGGGAAGTTCGCAGGCTGCTGGATGAACTCGGCAAGGGTGGGGGATACATCGCATGTCCATCGCACGATGTCCCATCGGACGTCTCCGCCGAGAACATGGCGGCGATGATCGAGGTATTGCAGAATCAGTGACGCTGCGCATATGTCCTATGGGACCCATGAGTCCTACACCAGGAGAAACCATTGACCAACCGAGAACGATTCCGCCGAACCCTGAGCTTTGAGTCCGTTGACCGCCTGCCGGTCCTTGAGTGGGCAGGATGGTGGGATAGGACCATCGCACGATGGCGCGAGGAGGGGCTTCCGGCAGAACTGACGACTGGTGAGTCTATCCGCGACTACTTTGGGCAGGACGGCCATCGCCAGTGTTGGATACCAACGCGCGGCGCTGGGTGTCCCAGGCCGGCCGGACACGGTCTGCCGATTGTCAACAATCGCGAGGAGTACCTGGCGATCAAGCAGTACCTATACCCCGATTATCCGTTCAACGCCGAAGTCATCAAGGCATGGGCGGAAGGTCAGAAGGCTGGGGACCTGGTGATATGGATCACGCTGGACGGGTTCTTCTGGTACGCTCGCGGAATGCTTGGGATTGAGCAGCACTTGCTCGCCTTCTATGACCAGCCGGACCTGATGAAGGAGATGAACGAGGATCTGCTTGCCCACCAACTCCGCGTGCTGGATCAGTTCTGCGAGATATGCACACCGGACTTCATGACCATTGCGGAGGACATGTCATACAATCACGGGCCGATGCTCTCCAAATTGCAGTTTGACGAGTTCATGGCTCCGTACTACCGCAGGCTCGTCCCCGCGCTTATCGAACGTGGAATAGTCGTGTTCGTAGATACCGATGGCGACGTGACCAAACCGGCTGCGTGGTTTGAGGAGGTCGGCGTACAGGGTCTGCTGCCGCTTGAGCGGATGGCGGGCGTGGACATTGTGCAGCTCAGGCGCGACCACCCGAAGTTGCGGATGCTCGGCGCGTATGATAAGACCGTTATGCACCTCGGCGAGGCCCGTATGCGCCAGGAGTTCGAGCGGATATTTCCGGTCATGTGCCAGGGCGGGTATATCCCATCGTGCGATCATCAGACCCCACCGGGTGTGTCGCTGGATGACTATCGGCTGTGGCTCAGGCTTCTGCGCGAATACTGCGAACGAGCGGCACAGTAATTTGCAAATAGCAACCAGTAATCAGTGATCAGTCTTGGATCACGGTCACTGATTACTGATGACTTTCCCTGTCGGTTAGTATTCCGCTCTTCTCCGTCAACTGCAACTCCACTTAGACACCGTCGCAACTGCTTTGTCTTTTATTCGATATTCACCGCTTACCACTATGCTTGACTATCTAGCGATAGTAGGCCGAGAGGTAATAGTAAAAAAATCCACAAAAATGTGGAACATACAGGGTGTATACCCGGTCTATAAGGCATAACCCTTGCGTGGGCGTAGTATCCTCGTATCAACTCGCAGTGCGCCAACCTCATTGATTCTGTTGACCGGTTTCTAGAATGGGGGTGTAGTATGAGTGGGCGAATGGACTGCGTCGCAGTAGCTATATGTGAGTCTATCCCACAGATATGGGGTTATGCAGATTTCTTCCCACTACACGACGAACATTGACCGGTTTCTGTTCAACGCGGAAGTCCGAACTGGAGGTACGGGGAAAAGTCCGCAGTGTTTAACCGGGGCAAGTGCATGTTGGGTGTGGGGCATTGGGTCGCTGGGATCTATGTCTCCAGAATCACTGGATTAAGGAAGTACAACAATGAGGAAAATTCTGATCTTGGCCATTGTATACACAATGGTTCTCATATTTGCATCGGGGGCCGCAAATGCATACAAGAGTTATGCGACCGCGACAGGCAAGGTGTGTGGCTATTGCCACGTGAATCCCGCTGGGGGAGGAACTCTCACCGCGGCTGGGGACTACTATCTCAATAACGGTACGCTGCCGCCTGAGGGACCTGCCGCTCCAACAGGCTTGGGAGCGTCAGCTTTCTCGTCTACCCAGATCAACCTGAGTTGGACGGACGCCTCAACTAACGAGACCGGGTTCAAGGTTGAGCGGTCGGCGAGCGCAAGCGGCCCGTTCACACTTCTTACCACAGTTGGCGCAAATGTCACGACCTACAACAACACGGGACTGACCGCCTCGACGCCGTACTACTACCGAGTGTGCGCTACGAATACTGCTGGCGACTCAGCATATGCAACGGCGTCGGCCACAACACTAGCGCCACCGGTTGTGATACCCGCTACGCCGACGGGCCTGGGAGCATCGGCCTTCTCGTCTACTCAAATCAACCTGAGTTGGACTGACGCCTCGTCGAACGAGACGGGCTTCAAGGTTGAGCGGTCGGCGAGCGCAAGCGGCCCGTTCACGTTGATTACCACGGTGGGCGCAAATGTCACGACCTACAACAACACGGGGCTGACCGCCTCGACGCCGTACTACTACCGAGTGTGCGCCACGAATACTGCTGGCGACTCGGCATATGCAACGGCATCGGCCACAACACTAGCGCCACCGGTTGTGATACCAGTCGCGCCGACGGATTTGGCTGCATCGGCTTTCTCCTCTAGTCAAATCAACCTGACCTGGAAGGATAATTCATCAGACGAGATTGGGTTCAAAGTGGAGAGAGCGTCGAGCGCAGACGGCACATACACCGAGATAGCCACTCCGGCAGCCGGAGAGACATCGTATTCTGATACCGGTCTACCTGCCTCGACGACATTCTACTATCGGGTACGCGCTTATTCTCTGAGTGCGGACTCAGACTACTCCAACACTGCATCGGTTGCTACTCTGACTCCTGAGGCGCCTGCCGCGCCGACAGATCTGACAGCATCAGCAGTGTCGGCGACCCAGATCAATCTGAGTTGGACGGATGCTTCGTCGAACGAGACCGGCTTCAAGGTTGAGCGGTCGGCAAGCGAGAGCGGTCCGTTCACGCTGATAGCAACAGTGGGAGCAGGTGTCACGACCTACAACAACACAGGTCTGACGGCCTCAACGACATACTACTACCGGGTATGCGCCACAAACGACGTCGGCGACTCGGCATACGCGACAGCTTCTGCCGCAACGCCTGCACCGCCGCCGGTAAAGCCCGCCGCGCCGACCGGACTGGTAGCATCAGCCGTTTCTGTGAGTCAGATCAACCTGGGTTGGAATGATGCCTCCACAAATGAGACGGGCTTCAAGGTTGAGCGGTCGTCAAGCGCAACCGGTCCGTTCACGCTTCTCACCACAGTGGGTGCGGGTGTCACGACCTACAGCAACACGGGGCTGACCGCCTCCACGCCGTACTACTATCGGGTGTGCGCTACCAACACGGCAGGCGACTCGGCTTATGCCACAGCCTCTGCCGCAACCCTGGCGCCGCCGGTTGTGATACCAGCCGCTCCGACTGGTCTGGCAGCATCGGCCATGTCGTCGAGTCAGATCAACCTGAGTTGGACGGATGCCTCGTCGAATGAGACCGGCTTCAAGGTTGAGCGGTCGGCAAGCGAGAGCGGTCCGTTCACGCTGATAGCCACCGTTGGCGCAGG